>DSBX01000201.1 GCA_011049385.1 Caldifarciminota bacterium
AAAATGGCCATACACGCGAATTGTACGCAAAATCCGCCCCAACCTGCTGATGTTCATAGAGATATAGAACTCGGTTTCAACAGAATTGTTGCACACTACCCAAGGTGATGTCGGCTCTGGTCGGGGAAGTGGGAGGAACGTGAGCGGGTGACCGAGTGGTCAGGTGACCGGGTGGGAGGCAGAAGGCGGACGACCGAACGGGGAGGAGCGTGGCAGGGTGAGCAGGTGGAGGGCAGAGGGCAGGACGGAGAGGAGGGTAAGGAAGAGGGTATCTGCGCACGGATTACCGAGCCGGAAAGAGGCCGGTCGGAAGATGGAGATCTGTCATTGACAGCTTCCGACTCGGGTTCTACAATGGTGACGAAAAGGAGGTGCCACGTGAAAGGTTCGTTGCTGGTGTTCGTGTGCGTGCTGTGCGCCACCGCTTACGGCGACTACGTTGAGCAATGGCGTTCCTATGAGGAACTCTCGCCGACCTACATCCACGTCATCGGGGTCGGCAATACCGACGCCGACCCCACCCCGGAACTCATCTACATCGCGCCTGAGCCCTGGGACCGGGGCTATACCTACGTCTGGGCGCTGGACCTGCTCACCGGTGAGGTCGAGCAGGTCACCGATGAGTTCTACGATATCGTCGTCCAGCCCGGAAAGGAACCGCGCCTGGTTGACGCGACCCTTAATGGCAGACTGGAAATCCTGTTCCTGGGCGCGGAAGACCCCGGCGACGGGTACCAGTGGTATCTGTACGGGTACGGCGCTTCAAGCGCGACCGGTCCGGGCAGGTACCGGCGGGTCAATGGCCCGCAACTGGTCCAAGGCAGTCCCAATCCTTTGAGGCACGGGATGCAGATCGAGTATCAGCTTCCGAAGGCGGGCGAGGTCAGCCTGCGCATCTATGATGCTTCGGGCAGGATGGTCCGGGAGGCCGTCCGCGGTTCGATGGAGGCCGGGCGGCATTCCGTCGAGTGGCGCCGTGATGATGCGCAGGGGCGGCCGGTTCCGGCCGGGACCTATTTCTATGTTCTTGAGTCCGATGGCCGGGAGGTGACCCGGAAAGCTGTCGTCGCAGAGTAGAGTCGGTCCGACAGATGCCGCCCCGGGGTTCCCCCGGGGCGGTTGCCGTGGAGGAAGACGGAAACCCCGGAGGAGAGGGTTGAGCGCAGGGCGGGTTGACCGGCGGCCTTCGTGCGGTTAGGATTGTGTCGTTATGATACGCGTTTCTACTTTCCTCGCGCTGGCCGCCGGCGTGTTGTTCTTCGCGGCCTGTCCCGGTCCCCAGAATGCCGCCTCGACCGGGGTTGAGCAGGCCCCGGCAGGGGCACCGCCCGGACAGGTGGATGCGTCCGACCCGATTGCGGTGTTGACCGCGAATCTGCACCGGCTCGAGGAGCGCCTGGCCCGGTACCGCGCCGAGAGACCGGAAAACCCGGAGCTGGACCGGGCCGCGAGCCTGCTCGATGAGGCCCGGGCCGGTATCGCGGAACTGCGCGAAACGACCCCGGAGCCGGAGGAGATGCCGTTGAAACTGCACGCGGTCAACAGCCGGTTCTACGAGTTCGAGCAGTTGCTCCCGCCCCTTGACTGATTGCCGACCGGGTCGGCAGGTGTCTTGATATTCCAGAGAGTTATGCCTATAATGGACGACTAAGGAGCACGAAATGCCTAAGAGGACATATCAACCTTCAAATACCAGCCGTAAGCGGACGCACGGCTTCCGGGCCCGCAACAAGAAGCGTAGTGGGCGGGCGGTCCTGCGCCGGCGCCGGGCCAAGGGACGCAAGCGCCTGGCGGTATGAGCCCGAGCCGGGCAGTTGATTCCGATGATGGAGACGCTGAAGCGGAGCGAGGTTCTGCGCGGGCGCCGGGATGTCGCGCTGGTCTTCCGCCAGGGGCGGAGAGTTCCCGGCGGGCCGGTCTATCTGCGCTGGCGACGGCGGCCGGAGAGCGAAACCGACCGTGACCGCTTGCCTCCGCGCCAGGTGGCGTTTCTGCTGGCACGCGGCGTGGGCAACGCGGTGCGCCGTAACCGGCTGAAGCGGCGACTGCGCGAGCTGTACCGCCGCAATAAGCATCGCTTCCCCGAGGGCCGGGACTATCTGTTGCACGCCGGGCCCGGAGCCGGCGACCTCAGCTTCGCGGAGCTTGACCGCCGGGTGGCGGGCTTCTGCCGCCCCCTGCGGCCGAGGGGCGAGAGCGGGTGACGCGCCTGCTGTCCGCGGCCATCGGGCTGGCGATTCGCTGTTACCAGTATACTTTCGGCGCGGTTCTGCCCGGGGCCTGCCGGTTCGAGCCGAGTTGTTCGAACTATGCGCTCGAGGCGGTCGAGAGGCACGGCCCGGCCCGGGGATGCGTGCTGGTGTTGAGACGGCTTGCGCGCTGTCA
Organism: Caldifarciminota bacterium; assembly: GCA_011049385.1. Classification (GTDB taxonomy): domain Bacteria; phylum Hydrothermota; class Tepidihabitantia; order Tepidihabitantales; family Tepidihabitantaceae; genus DSBX01. The sequence continues at coordinate 2,386 of DSBX01000201.1, forward strand.
TCCTTTCGGCGGCTCCGGGTTTGACCCGGTGCCGGAACGGCGCGGCGGAGCGGACCTGGAGTGCGGAGAGATTGGGAGTGGAATGCGGGCCGTGCAGACGGCAGAGGAGAAGACGACCGGATGAACAAAGACACGCTCCGGATGGCCATCGGCTTCGCGGTTATCGTTGGCATCTTGATAATCTGGCAGATTGCCTTCCGTCCGACGCCGCCCGCGCCCGCGCCGGTCGCGGCCGAGGCGACGCCCGGTGAACCGGCGGCGGAGACCGCGCCCCCGGTCCTGACGCCCACGCCCGTCGAAGCCGAGAGCCCGCCCGAGCCGTCCGCGCCCGCGGCCTTCGCTTTCGAGCCGGCGCCGGACACGACGGTCACGCTCGAGAACGACGTGCTCCGGCTGACCTTTTCTTCGACCGGCGGGGCGTTGCGCTCGGCCTGGCTGAAGGAGTACGATGCCGAGCTGGTGCCCGAGGGTGCCCTGCTCTTTTCCGCCGGGCTTGAGACGCCCGATGGCCGCGTCGGACTGGCCGAGGCGCCCTTCCGGGTCCGGGCCGAGAGGATGAGCGTGACGTTTTCGGTCGGCGATGACTCCTTCGGCCTGGAACGGACGTTCACGCTCGATACCGGCTACACCGTCCGGCTGGCCGGCGTCGCGCGGGGTGCAACCGGCATCGCCCTCGACTGCCCGGCCGGTATCGCGGTGACCGAGGAGAACGTCAAGGAGGACCTCACCCACTTCCATTTCTATTCGCGCAGTGCGGGCAAGGTCCGGACCCGGACGGTGCGCAACCTGAAGGAACCGGTTGCCGATACCGTGCCGGTGGACTGGGTCGGGTTCAAGAACAAGTATTTCTTCGTTGCCGCGTTCGATACCGCAAACGGCTTCGATTCGATGCTGGTGAGCGCGGTGGGCGAGGACCGGATTGCGGTCAGCGCGGTCGCTTGGGCCGGGGAGACGGAGGCGACGCTCTACCTCGGGCCCCTGGAGTACAACCGCCTCAGCCGCTTCGGGCTCGGGTTCGAGGGCGCGGTCAGCCTCGGCTTCGTCAAGCCGGTTGCGCTGGCGATTCTCTGGCTGCTCAACTTCCTTTACCGCATCTTCGGCAACTGGGGCCTGGCCATCATCGTCTTCGCCATCATCATGAAGGCGCTGTTCTACCCGCTGACGCGGACCCAGACCGGCCAGATGCGGCGGATGCAGCAGCTCCAGCCCAAGCTCAAGGAGCTGAAGAAGAAGTTCAAGGACGACCCGCAGGCGCTGAACCAGGAGACGATGCAGCTCTACAAGCTGTACAAGATAAACCCGCTGTCGGGCTGTCTGCCGATGCTGGTCCAGCTCCCGGTTTTCTGGGCGCTCTATTCGGTGTTGCGCAATTTCATCGAACTGCGGGGCGCGGGCTTCGTGCTCTGGCTCAACGACCTGTCCCAGCCCGACACTCTTTTCGGGCACCTGCCATTCTTCGGGAACCCGGCCATCGGCCTGCTCCCGATTCTGATGGGGGTCTCCTTCATCGCCCAGAACATGCTGACCTCGGCCGACAAGAAGAACTGGGCGATGACGATCATCTTCCCCATCTTTATAACTGTAATCTTCCTTAATTTCCCCAGCGGATTGCAGTTGTACTGGTTCATGTATAATGTGCTCTCGATTGTGGAGAGCCTGATAGGACTCAAGGGAGGAACGCCATGGACGAAGAGAAAAGGCATGAGGGAGGCGGTTCCGGCCCCGACCGGGAGAGTGTAGCACCGACTTCCAGTCCGAGCGATTCGCCGGCGAGGCCGGAGCCCGCACCGGCCGGCCCGCCGTCGGTGCCGAGCGAGCCCGAGGACGTGATGGTCGCCCGGGTCCTGCGCGATATCCTGCGTCGAATCGGTTTTCACGCCCGCGTTGACATTGAGAAGCGGGAAGACGGCTACCACGCCAACATCCGCTCCCGCCAGGCCACCGGTATCCTCATCGGCCACCGCGGCGCTACCCTGCGCGCGCTCCAGTACCTGGTGCGGGCGATTGTCCGGCGAGCGTACCCGGACGTGCCGATGCTGACCGTGGACGTGGGCGGGTACCGGGTGCGGCGCGAGAACTTTCTCAGGAAGAAGGCGACCGCGGTTGCCCGGATCGTGCTCGAGACCCGGCGCGAGATGGCTCTCGACCTGCTGACCGAGAAGGAGATGGAACTGGTTCGCGAGGCGCTCAAGGCGGAACCCGGGGTGCGGGTCTACGCGCTGGGCGTCGGCACCCGCCGCAATGTCATCGTCGCGCCGACCCAGGAATAGCAGGGTGAAGACCGATACGATCTGCGCGGTCGCGACCCCGCCCGGGGTCGGCGGCATCGCGGTCGTGAGGGTGTCCGGCCCGCTGACTTTCCCGGTGCTTGACCGGGTCGTGCGCGGCTTTCGCCCTTCGCGTCAGCCCGACCACACGGTTCGGTTCGGCCGGGTCGTCGGCCGGGACGGGGCGGAGCTGGACGAGGTGGTGGTCGCCGCGTTCCGCGCGCCGCGTTCCTACACCGGCGAAGACGTGGCCGAGGTGTCCTGCCACGGCGGTGACTACATCGCCGGCGAGCTGGTCCGGCTGTTCTGCGGCCAGGGCTGTCGCCCGGCCGGGCCGGGCGAGTTCTCGCGCCGCGCGGTGCTGAACGGACGGCTCAGCCTGTCGCGGGCCGAAGCGGTACTCGACCTCATCAACGCCCGGACTCCACAGGCCCACGCCGCGGCGCTGGCCCGTTACCACGGCGGTCTCGCCCACCGGACCAGGGCGATGCTGGCTGAGCTGGACGAATGTCGGGCCCGGCTCGAGTACTACATCGGGTTCGATGAGAGCGACGCGGTCCGGCCGCGGGATTTCGAGCACCGGGGGCGCCGCCTGCTGGTGCAGGTTGAGCGGCTTTCGGCCGACGCCGAACGAGCCCGGTTCCTGCACGAAGGGGCGCGGGTCGCGATCGTCGGCCGTTCGAACGTCGGCAAGTCCACGCTCTTCAACCGGCTGGCCGGTGAGGAGCGGGCGCTGGTCGCGCCCGGCCCGGGCACGACCCGGGACCGGGTCGAGACCACGGTCGCTTTTGGCGGTGTGCCGGTGCTGTTGAGCGACACCGGGGGCATCCCGGCCCGGACCGGTGGCAGGCTGGCGCGGGGAGTGGCCGAGAGGACCGCGCAGGCGGTGGACGCGGCCGACCTGGTGATTGCGGTTTTCGACGGGTCCGAGCCCGCGCGGCCGGCCGACCGGCGGGTCCTGCGCACCCTCGACCCGACGGCGGGAGCCGGGCGCGAGGTGTTGTGCGTTGTCAATAAGTGCGACCGGAAGGAACGGCTGGGGGCGGGGTTTCTGTCTCCTTGTCGCCGGCCGGTCATCAGGGTTTCGGCGCGGACCGGGACGAACATCGGGCGCCTCCGCAGTTTCGTCGCCCGGCGGTTCCGCCCCGGCCGTGAGACCGCGGCCACGAACCGGCGTCACCGGTCCGCGCTCAATGACTGTCGCGCGGCGCTGGCGCGTGCGCTCACGGCACCGGATTCGGCCTGCGCGCTGGCCGAACTCGAACTGGCGCACGCGGCGCTGGCCGGGCTGGACGCGCCGGCGGACCGGGCGGATGTGCTGGACCGGGTCTTCAACCGCTTCTGCGTCGGGAAATGATGCAACTGGAACGATTGATTCTGTACGTCCTTCCCGGCCGGGAGGGTGAGGCGGCGGCCGGCTGGGCGCTGGCGCTGGCGCGGCGGCTCGGAGCCCGGGTGTTCGCGGTTCACGCCGTTGACGACCGGGAGCAGACCGCCGGCGACCAAGAGAGCGAGGAGGCGGCCTGGAAGATACTGTACGAAGTCGAAGACGATGCGTTCGAAGAGGACGTGAAGCTCTCGTTGGTGCTGGAGCAGGGCGACCCGGTCGAGCGGCTGGTCGAGGTCGTTGCCGGCTATTCGGGCGACCTGGTCGTCGTGCCGGCCGGCGCCTTTCCACCGGCCGAACTGGTCCGTCGCAGTCCGGCCCCGGTGGTTTTCGTAGGCTCTGCCGCCGCCGAAGCGGCGCGCGGTTTCAAGGAGGAATGATGACGAAAGTATCGGAGCTGCTTGCGCGCGACGCAATCCTGCTCCAGATAGAATCCCGCGACAAGATTGACGTAATCCGCGAACTGTCCCGGCCGCTGATTGAGAACGGCACGGTAACCGACGAGGAAACCTTCTTCGAAGCGATTCTGCGCCGGGAGAACCTCGAAAGCACCGGCATCGGGCTGGGCGTGGCGATTCCCCACGCCCGCACCCCGGCGGTCGCGCGGACCGCGCTGGCGTTCGGACGGTCCGAGGCCGGAGTGGATTTCAACAGCCTGGACGGCAAGCCCGCGTTCCTGGTTTTCCTCATCGCCGCGCCCGAGGACCGCAAGACCGAGTACATCATGACCCTGGCCCGGGTTTCCCGGCTGATGCGCCGCGACGAGGCACGCATCGCGCTGAACCGGGCCCAGACGCCGAACGAGGTCATCGCGGTCGTCCAGCAGTACGAGTGACGGGAAAGAGGCCGGGGGGACAGGTGAAGAACCTATACGCGCTCGAGCGGGCGCGCCGGGAAGCCGCGGAACGGGTCCGGGCCCTGGGCCTGCCCGCGGTCGAGGACGACATCCGCGACGTCGAGGGCGAAGTGGACGCGGACCTTGCCCTGCCGGTGTTCCGGGCGGCGCGCGAACAGGGCCGCAAGCCCTTCGAGCTGGCTGTCGAGCTGGCGGATTCACTCCGGCAGGGCCCAGGCGGCGAACTGCTCGACCTGTCCCGGACAACCGCGGAGCGCGGCTACCTGAACTTCCGGCTCGACCCGGTGGCGTTCAACCGCGCGGTCGTGGCCGACTACCGGCGCAACCCGGAGGCCTGGGGCCGTTCCGACGAAGGAGACGGCCGCACCGTCGTGATTGACTACTCCTCGCCCAACGTGGCCAAGCCCTTTTCGGTCGGGCACCTGCGCTCGACGGTAATCGGGCAGGCTCTGCACAACATTCTTGACTGGTGCGGCTGGCGGCCGGTGGGGGACAATCATCTCGGCGACTGGGGCACCCAGTTCGGCAAACTGCTCTGCGCCTTCGCGCGCTGGGGCGAAGAAGAAGAACTGGCCGCGGACCCGACCGGCTACCTCTTCCGGCTCTACGTGCGCTTCCACGAGGAGGCGAAGCAGGATTCGGCGCTGGAGCGCGAGGCCCGCGACTGGTTCCGCCGGCTCGAGATTGGGGACGAGGTCGCCCGCGAGCGCTGGCAGAGGTTCGTCGCGCTCAGCCGCCGCGAGTTTGACCGCATCTACGAGTTGCTCGGGGTGGGGATAGACTACACGCTGGGCGAGAGCTTCTACGAGGACCGGCTCGGGCCGCTGGTCGAGCGGGCGCTGGCGGCCGGAGTGGCCCGGCGCGAGGCCCCGCCCGAGGCCGCGGGCGGCGAGTTCGAGGCCGGCAAGGAGGTCGTGCTGATTCCGCTGGCGGAGCAGGGCATCGAGACGCCGCTCATTCTCCAGAAGTCGGACGGGGCCAGCCTCTACGCGACCCGCGAATTGGCTACCGCCGAGTACCGGCTCGAGCGTTGGAAGCCGGCCCGGCTGGTCTACGTCGTCGGCAACGAGCAGGAGCTGTACTTCCGGCAGTTTGGGGCCGCGCTGAAACTGCTCGGTCACGACGTACCGGTGACGCACGTCAACTTCGGCCTGATTCGCCTGCCCGAGGGACGGCTCTCGACCCGGGCGGGCCGGGTCATCCTGCTTGAGGACGTCATCCGCGAGGCGGTCGGGCGGGCCCGGACGGTGGTCGCGGACCGGGAGATGACCGAAGCAGACAAGGACGAACTGGCCCGGCTCGTCGGTATCGGCGCAATCAAGTACGCGGACCTGTCCCAGAGCCGGGGGAAGGAGGTCGTCTTCGACTGGGACCGGATGCTGGCGCTCGACGGTGATTCCGCGCCCTACCTGCAGTATGCCTGCGTGCGCTGTTCTTCCATCCTGCGCAAGGCCGGGAACCGACCGCGGACGGATTTCGACCCGGCCCTGCTGGCGCAACCCGAGGAAGCCGCGCTGGTCCGCCGCCTGGCCCGGTTCCCGGACGCGGTCCGGGCCGCGGGCCGGAGCTTCGAGCCGCACCGCATCGCCGGGCACTGCTACCGCACCGCGCGGGACTTCTCGGCCTGGTACGCCGCGGTGCCGGTGCTCGGAGCCGAGTCCGGGGAGTTGCGGGCGGCCCGGCTTCTTCTGGTCGAGCTGACCCGGGCGACAATCGGCACCGGCCTGCGCCTGCTGGGTATCGGGGTGCCGGAACGGATGTAGCGTGAATCGGACGCATTCGACACCGGGTCGAACAGTATGAAGATGACCCGAGTTTACCTGGACCACGCGGCCGCAACGCCGCTCCTGCCCGAGGCGCGGGAGGCGATGGTGCCGTTCCTGGACGGAGAGTTCGGCAACCCGGCCAGCATTCACGCCCGGGGTGAGAAGCCGCGGGCCGCGGTCAAGGATGCCCGGGAAAAGGTCGCCGGCCTGGTCGGGGCCCGGCCGGAGGGTATCATCTTCACCGCCTCGGCCTCGGAGAGCAACAACCACGCGCTCAAGGGTCTGGCGGCGGGGAGGGCCGGGCATATCATCGTCTCGGCCATCGAGCACGTCTCGGTGCTGGAGCCGGCCCGGACTCTCGCCAAGGCGGGTTTCGAACTGACCGAACTGCCGGTTGACGGCGAGGGCCGGGTCCGACCCGAATCGCTGACCGCGGCCATCCGGCCCGATACCGTGCTGGTTTCGGTGATGCACGCCAACAACGAAGTCGGCGCGGTGCAGGATATTGCCGAACTGGCCAGGGTTGCGCACGAACGTGAAGTGCCTTTCCATTCCGACGGGACCGCCGCGGTCGGCCGCCTGCCGGTGGACCTCGGCGCGCTGGGGGTGGACGTCTACTCCTTCGCGGCCCAGTCGGTCTACGGCCCGAAGGGCGCGGCCGCCCTGTACATCCGGCCCGGGACCCGGATCAGGCCGCTGGTCGAAGGCGGTTTTCAGGAACGCAACCGCCGGGCCGGCACCGAGAATGTCGCCGCGATCGCCGGTTTCGGGGCCGCGGCCGAAGTGACCGCCCGCCGCCTCGCCGACTGGTCGGGGGAGATGAGCCGGCTCGCCGACCGTATCTTCACAGAACTGCCGTCAAGGCTGGACCGGCTGGTGTTCACCGGCCCCGGGACCGGCCGGCTGCCGGGTCACGTCTCGGTCTGCGTCGAATTCGTCGAGGGTGAGGCGATGCTGTTGTCGCTGGACGATGAGGGAATCGCCGCGGCCTCGGGTTCGTCGTGTACCGCCCGCACACTCAAGGTGTCCCACGTCCTGTTGGCAATGGGCCTGCCCCACACACTGGCCCAGACTTCGCTCGTGCTGACCCTGGGCCGGGACACGACCGACGCCGGGGTGGACCACCTGCTGGAAAAACTGCCGCCGATCGTCATCCGGCTCAGGCGGATGTCTCCGCTCTACGCGAAGCTCGAACGGGGCGAGGACCCGTACGCGGCCGCGGCCGGCGCGGCCTGTGAAGACGACCATTCGACCGTGGAGGAAGGCTAATGTATTCGGACAAGGTCATGGACCATTTCCGCAACCCGCGGCACGTCGGCGCAGTCGAGAACCCGGACGGCGTGGGCGAGGTCGGCAACCCGGTTTGCGGCGATATGATGAGTTTCTCGATAAGGGTGCGTGACGGCGTCCTGAAGGATGTCAGGTTCCGAACCTTCGGCTGCGGCGCCGCGATTGCGGTCTCTTCGATGGTGAGCGAGATGGCCATCGGCAAGACGATAGAGGAAGCGCTGGCGATGAGCAACGCGGACGTCGCCAGGGAACTCGGCGGCCTGCCGCCCAACAAACTGCACTGCTCGAACTTGGGTGCCGACGCGCTGCACGCGGCCATCCGGAACTACCTCGAGAAACAGAAGGAGGCGTAGTGATGGAACGTGAGTGCGGTTGTCCCTACTGCGACGGTATGACCGACACCGGGGTCTGTGCGCCGTGCGGGGTCAAGCTTGTCCTTTGCCCGGACTGCGCCACCCCCCAGCCGCGCGAGGCGACGGTCTGCGCCGCCTGCGGCGCGGCCCTTTCCCAGCAAGACCAGGACAAGGAGTGACAATGCCGACAGCAAAAGAGCCCGGTGCGAACAAGAAGCACAAGGTCAGGCTCTACGGCCTTTCGACCTGCGGCTGGTGCCGCAAGACCAAGGAACTGCTCGACTCCCAGCAGGTCGAGTACGAGTATGTCTACGTTGACCAGTGTGAGGGCGACGAGCGGGCGGAGTTGACCGCCGCGGTCCGTGCGCTCAACCCGCGTGGTTCCTTCCCGACCGTCGAGATTGACGGCGAGGTGGTGGTCGGCTACGACGACGACCGGATCCTCGAGTTGCTGGGCTGATGGCCGGCGAGAAGCACCCGCCCGAGGTGCTCAAGCTCTACGAACGCCTGAAGCGCGTGGCGGTTGAGGGCGGGTACATGCTCAACCCGGACGAGGAGTTCACGCTCCGGCTAGTCCAGGGGTTGCAGGATAACATCGGCCGTTTCGGTTACCCGGCCTGTCCCTGCCGTCTGGCCTACGGTGAGAAATCGAAGGATGTGGACCTCATCTGCCCTTGTTACTACCGCGACGCGGACATTGAGGAGTACGGTACCTGCTACTGCACGCTCTACGTCAACGAAGACTGGGTGAGCGGCAGGTTCCCGCACAAGAGCATCCCGGACCGGCGACCGGCCGACTTCGTCCTGAACGGCTACGCCGAACCGGAGCCGGTGCGGCGGGCCGAAAGCGGCGGGCTTTCGCCTTCCCTGCCGGTCTGGCGATGCAAGGTCTGCGGCTACCTTGCCGCCCGCGATGAGCCGCCCGGCAAGTGCCCGATCTGCAAGGTGGGCAAGGAACGGTTCGAGAGGTTTCTCTAGCGATGGCGGGTCGGGTTATCGCCGAACTGACCATCGTGCCGCTCGGCACCGGCTCGACCAGCCTCAGCCGCTGGGTCCGGATTGCCGAGAAGGTCATCACCGAAAGCGGGCTGGAGCACACCCTTACACCGATGGGAACCTGCGTCCAGGGCGAGCTTGAAGACATCTTCGCGGTTGTCAAGCGGGCCCACGAGGCGCTGGCCGCGGCCGGTGCAGGCAGGATTTCCACCCATATCAAGCTCGACGACCGCCTGGACAAGGACCGCGTCATGCAGGACAAGATTGACGCGGTGCTGAAGCAGGACTGAAGCCGATGTCCGGTCGGGCAATGGCCCGACTGCTCGCCTGTCTGCTCGTCGGCCTGGCCTGCCTGCCGGTCCGGAGCCGTTCGACCGCGCCCGCGGTCAACTCCGAACTGGTGGTCCGGAAGTTCGCCGAAGGCTTCGGCAGCGGTACCGGGCGGTTGACCCGTCTGTTCCTGAATGATGCTGAGGTTCGCCTGGCCGGGTTGGGTGTGGGGTTCAGGGGACGCCGCGAAATCGAGCGCCTGCTGGACTACGCCCGGGCCGCAGAGGCCCGGCTCGAGCTGTCCGCGCTGGAGCGGCGGGGCGACACCGTGTTCTGCCGGTTGGCCGAGGACAACGCCTGGCTCCGGGCCCTGGGCGCGGACAGCCTGCGCTACTCGGCCCGGTTCCTGTTCCAGGGCGGCCGGGTTGCAGAGGCCGAAATCCGACTCCTGCCCGGCTCCCGGGCCGCGCTCGGCCGGAGCGGGATGGCTTTCGCGCTCTGGGTACGTGACCACGCACCGGGGGCCATCGAGCGCATCCTGCCCGGTGGACGGCCCGAATTCTCCCGGGACAGCGTCCGCCAGCTGTTGGAGCTCATTCGGCGCTGGCAGACCGAGCGTTGAGGGCGCATCCTTTGTCCCGCTCTCTGCGTCTCACTCTATGAGCGTGCGGAAGGCAAGACTCAAAGCCGGGCCCGGACCGCACTGACCAAAGGTCTCACGGTAAGGGTCCGAAGCGGCAGTACGGACTGCCGATGGCGGTACGCGCTATTCAGGGACTCTGGGATTATGGAGGTGTTCGGTCCGCTGAGACGGAACGAAGCTGCACCACCTCCTTCCCGGTTCAGGGCGGGGTAACACCCCGCCCTTTTCTTTGTCCGGGTTCGGTTGACAAGCGTTGCGGGCGGCGTACGATGGCGACAAGAGGATGTACCGCAATGATGGCAGCGCCGCATAGCGAAACCGGGCGGCCGGTCCGGATCGTAGTGGACGGCACCACCAATACCGACCCGGCCACGCGCCGGCGGTTGGGCATTGCGATCATCCCGATCCACATTTCAGGTCTGCCCGGGGAGGTGGCGTCCCGCCTTGCGGCCGGCGGGCACGAAGCGCTCTATGACCACCTCGACCGCCCGCACCGGCCCGAGGAGCAATGCGGCACCCGGGCCGGCAGTGTCTGGGAGGCGCGGCAGGTCTTTGAGGACCTCATCCGCTGGGAAGACTGCGATATCATCTGTCTCGTTGCCTGCGGTCGGTTGTCGGCAGTTTACGATAACGCTTCCCGGGCCGCGCGCGAGCTGTCCGGCCGGTATGAGAATCGAATCGTCGTGCTCGGCGAGCAGGCCTTTCTTGCGCTGGAACTGCTGGGCGAGGCTGCGGCAGCATACGCGGCGGCCGGGCACGGGTTCGAGGAGGTGCTGGCGTTCATCGAGGACAAGCAGGACCGGGCGTTCATGACCGGCAGTATCGTTGACCTCGCCCGCCTGCGCCGCTCGGGTCGGGTGGCGATACCCCGGACACTTACCCTTGTCGCCCGGCCCTTTCTTCGGCTGTTCGGGTTGGTGCCAACCTTCATCCTCGAAGAGGGGCGGCCGCGCACGACTGCGCTCATCCGCAAGCGCCGGCTTGCTTGCCACGCGCTCGATACCACGTCCGAACGGGTCGGGTTTCACGAGCCGGTCATTGCCCGGGTCGCCTACAGCGGTAGTGGCGTGCGCGCTGAAGCCGAGAAGCTGCGGGATGCTGTGGTGGAGAGCCCGGAACTCAGGTTGGCCGAACCGGTGGCAATCGAGCGGGTGAGCCCGGTCGTCGGGGTGCACGCCGGGTCCAGCCTGGTTGCTTTCGCGGCGCTTGGGCTGGGCTACGATTTGCTTTCGACGCCGGTGCTGGTCCGAATCCTGCAGGCGGCGCAGGCGGAACTGCAGAACTTCCGGCGGATGCTCAACGCCATCAACGTTTTCCCGGTGCGCGATGGCGATACCGGCTCGAACCTGCTCTCGCCGCTGACGGGCGTTGACACGGAGATTGCCGAAGACCTGCCTTTTCCGGAAGCGCTGGACCGCGTCGCGTCACTGGTTGCCCGGCGGGGCGGCGGCTACTCGGGCGGGGCACTGGCCGCCTACCTGCTCGGGGTGGCGGCCCACGTCCGGGCTCACGAGTCCGGGCCGGAACTAGGTCTTGAAACCCTGGTCGGTGCGCTGGCCCGGGGCACGGACCGCGCCTACGAGTACTTCGGCGAAGACGCGAAGGAAGGGACGATTCTAAGCGTGATGCGGGCCTGCGACCGCGCCGCGGCCGAGGCGTTCAGGACCAGGCCTACCCTGCGCCACGTGCTGGGCCATGCCTGGCTGGCCGCGACCGACGAGCTTCTGAGCCCGGCGGTCCAGCCGGTTGAGATTCTGCGCCGCGAGCACCTTGCCCACGCGGGCGGGGTCGGTTTCGCGTTGCTGTTCTGGGCCGCGCTTGACACGCTCGGGCTGAGCCGGGATAGCCGTTTGCGCGAGCGACGACGGCTGGTCCTGTACGAGGTCCGGCGGCATGCGGAACTCGGCGGCAGGCTCGTCTACCGCCGCCAACCCGCGGGACTGCGCGGCTACTGCGTCGAAGCCAGCGTGCGCGGAGACGTGGCCCGTGAGCTGAGAGCCGAGTTCGGGACCCTCGATAATCGCTTGGCGGAGCCGAAGCTGACCTTCAATTTCGCCGACGGGGTGACTCACTTCCACTTCCACGTCTCGCCCGGTCTCGAAGCCGAAGTCTTGCGGATAGCGGCCCGCCACGGGTTTGCCGAACAGCCCAGGCCGCCGACCCGACTCGACAAGCGCCGGCGCGAAATCGTCGGCTTCCGGCTCCTCGGTATCCTGAAGCGCATCGCCGGCCACATCGTGTCCTTCTCTGTCAACTGGGTCGCCTATGCCCTGCTCTTCCCGATAATGCGTTACCGTGCTTACCGGCGCCTGAAGGCGCTGGAGACGAAAATCGAACACCTCGCGCTCAGCCGGCTTGGCCTCGCGGCCCTGGCCGACACGACCCCCCGGGCCTGCCTGCTGTTGGATGCGCAGGGAAACGTGACTTTCGCCAACGCGTCGGCCGGGCGTCCGGTCGCCACGGATGCGGGTGTGATCGAGGATTACCTGCCCCGGGAAGAGGCCCGGGTTCTGCGATTCCGACTGTCCGAAGCGGATGGTCGGCAGGCGGCATTCAGCTTCAACGTCGGGGACCGGGTGATGACGGTCCAGCCGCTCGGTGACAACCATCGGGCCGGCGGCTTCCTGGTCCTGATCGACCGCGCGGGCACGGCGTCGGTCCGCGCCCGGGTCGATGACTGAGCGGTCGCAGTGCCGCTCTCCCCGGTTGCCGGTGCGGTTGCGATCACCGGGTCGGACGCGGTCATCGCCCGTTGCGGGTTGTGGTTTTGCGTCGTATTCGGGGCCGACCGGCAGGGCAATTGCCGGCGAGTTTGACCGGCGCCCGGTCCGGGCTAGACTGAAAAGTATGTCCACCAAGGACCACGAATCACTCTGGGCCGATGTGCGCGAGTGGCTGTCCGACGCTACCCGCAGTGCGATACGCGAGGCCGAGGACCTGACCCGGCGGGGCAAGCTGAAGCTGGAGATAATGAACCTGTCAAGCCGGCTGGAGCGCAGGTTTGCCGAACTGGGGGGACGGATCTACGAGCAGGCCAGGACCAAGCCTGAGACACCGGTTCCGCTTGCGCCATATCGCCTGCTGATTGCCGACATCGCGAAGCTGGAAGCCGAGCGGACGAAGAAGCGCGCGCAGTACGAGGCCGAGAAGCGCCGGCGCGGCCAGTCGGAGTAACTCGCTACCTGCCGCCGCGGCCGGGCGCGGTGAGCGGAACGCTGTCACGGCAGAGCGGGCAGTCGGTCGCTTCCCAGGTTTCGACCGCCCGGCGGTAGACGGCTTCGTACGGCCTGTCGAGACGGTTACTGCCGCCACTGCGGTCAATGTAGACCCCGATTCCGACAACCTGCGAAGGGTGGCCGGCAAGGGCGGCGAGGGTTTCGACCAGCGAGCCGCCGGTGGTCATCACGTCGTCCACGACCAGCACGCGGTCTTCCGGTCCAAGCCGGAAGCCCCGGCCGATCTTGCGGCCGGTCTCGGCCTTTTCGGCGATGACACTGCGCGCGCCGAGGAGACGGGCGACTTCGTAGGCGATGATGATGCCGCCGGTGGTCGGGCCGCAGACCGCGGTCACGCCCGCCTTGCTGAATCTGTCGGCGAGAGCGACGGCGAAGCGTTCGCAGAGCGGCGGGGCTTCGAGGATGCGGAACTTCTCGAAGTAGTGGTCGGAGTGGCGGCCGGAAGTGAGCAGGAAATGTCCTTCAAGCAGGACGCCGCTTTCCTTGAGCAGTTGACCATATTCGTCCACGGGTCAGCCTCCTTCTGCCGTTCGGGTCAGCTCGGACCGGATTTCGGACGCGGCCCGGACCGGGTCGGGCGCGGCATATATCGGCCGGCCGACGACGATGTAGTCCGCGCCGTCGCGGGCAGCCTGGGCGGGTGTAGCGACCCGGGCCTGGTCGTCCTTCGCGCCGACCGCGGGCCGAATGCCCGGGCAGACCGCGAGGAAGCCGGAACCGCATTTCGTTTTGACCTTTCGGACTTCCTGCGGCGAACAGACGATGCCGTCACAGCCGGATGCCTGCGCGAGCCGAGCCAGCTCGAGCACGCGCTCTTCGAGCGGCCGGGTGCAGCCGAAGGCCCGGGCCAGTTCGGCCGCATCGAGACTGGTCAGGACCGTGACCCCGAGGATGCGCGGTCGGTCGGCACCGAAGGCGGCGGCGGCATCGGACGCGGCCCGCATCATCTTCTCCCCGCCGGTGGCGTGGACGGTGAGGAGTTTCGCGCCGAGCTCGCCGGCCGTGGTCACCGCGTCGGCCACGACCGAAGGTATGTCGTGGAACTTGAGGTCGAGGAAGACCTCGGTGCGTTCCGCGAAGCGGCGGATGAGCGCGGGGCCGCCCCGGCCGAAGACGTCCATCTGCAACTTGTAACAGTCCACCGTCGCGCCGAGGGTGTCGAGCCACTCAAGGGCACGGTTCGGGTCCGCGAGGTTCAGGGCAAGGGCGATTCTCGTCAATTCTCCCTCCTGGTTCTTCCGACAAGGTCGTCCCAGTCGCGTAACCGGCGGGCGCGGCAGAACGTAGCGAGTTCGCGGGCGACGCGTCCGGGTGCCTGCGGGTCGGCGAGGCTGGCACTGCCGACCTGGACCAGCCGCGCGCCTGCGCTGAGGAAGTCGGCCGCGTCCGCGCCGTTCATCACCCCGCCGCAGGCGACGACCGGGATGCCGATTGCGGGCGCGACGCGGTCCACGCAGTAGAGCGCAAAGGGTTTGAGGCAGGGGCCGGAGACGCCGCCGGTCCGGCCGCCGAGGAAGGGCCGGCCTTCGGGGCCGAGCGCCAGCCCGAAAAGGGTGTTGAGTACGGTGACCGCATCCGCACCCCCGGCCTCGGCGGCGCGGGCGGTTTCCGCCGGGTCAACGAAGTTGGCGGTGAGCTTGACGATGAGCGGCTTCTTCGTCCGCCGCCGGCAGAGCCGGGTGATGCGCTCAACCGCGGCCGGGCTTGCGCCGAACGCGGTGCCGCCTTCGCGGACGTTGGGGCAGGAGACGTTCAGTTCGAAGGCGTCCACCCTCGGATGGGCAAGCCGTTCGACGAGTTCGGCGTACTCGCCGGGCCGGGAGCCGGCAACGTTGACGATGACCCGGCAACGGAGGCGGCCTATCCGGGGCAGGAAGTGGCCGACGAAGGTCGCGAGGCCCGGGTTCTCGAGCCCGACCGAGTTGATGATGCCGCCCGGGCATTCGGCGATGCGTGGAGGCGGGTTGCCGGCACGGGGTTCGAGGGTGATGCCCTTGGTGACGATGCCACCGAGCTGGTTGGAGACATCGGCGAACCGGAGCCCGAACTCCCAGGTGCCGGACGCGGCGAGCACCGGGCTGGCGAACTCGAGTCCGGCGAGCCGGACCGACATTTTCACCAGGCCACCTCGTTGAGCAATACGACCGGGCCGTCGGCGCAGAACCGGACCCAGCCGCCGCCCTTGCGGGGGAGGGCACAGCAGTAGCAGATGCCGGTGCCGCAACCCATCCGTTCTTCGATGAAGCCCCAGACCGGGACCGGGTCAAGACGACGGACCAGTGCCCGGAGCATCGGCTTCGGGCCGCAGGTGAACACCAGCGGACGGTCGAGCTTCGCGGCCGCATCTGCCGCAGGTTCGATGACCGGGCCGGGGAAGCCGAGACTGCCGTCGTCGGTGGTCAGTATGGGTTTCGTGCCCAGGGCGCGGAATTCCCGGCGCAGGATGAGTTGCTCGCGGGTGCGAGCGCCGAGGACCGCATGTACGCGGTTGCCGGTGGCGAGCCTTCGGGCCGTGAAGAGCAGGGGCGCGATGCCGATGCCGCCGCCAACGAGCAGGACGTTGCGGTTGCGAGGAGCGGGCGCGGGGCGACCGAGCGGCCCGAGGACGTCGAGTCGGTCCCCGGTTCGGGTACGGGCGAGGAGTGCGGTGCCCCGGCCGACCACCCGGAAAGCGAGCCTGACCCGGCCCTCATCGGCGTCACAGACCGAAAGCGGACGTCGGAGCAGGGGGTCGGGTCCGTCGCCGACCCGGATGTTGAGGAACTGTCCGGGCTTGACCCGTTGGGCCAGTCCGGGCGCGTCCAATTCGATGAGGAATACGTCCGGGCAGAGCCGGCGACGGGCGAGGACCGGGTAGGCGACCGGCCTCACAGCAGGCTGAACTCCACCCGGCGGTCGCGCCAGTATCCCTCCGGGCCGGAAGAAATGGTTTCGGAACTGCCGCGGGTCGCGGTTTCGAGCCGGACCGGG
Organism: Caldifarciminota bacterium; assembly: GCA_011049385.1. Taxonomy (GTDB): domain Bacteria; phylum Hydrothermota; class Tepidihabitantia; order Tepidihabitantales; family Tepidihabitantaceae; genus DSBX01. The sequence continues at coordinate 18,420 of DSBX01000201.1, forward strand.
TCAATGCCCGCGCGTTCAAGCCAAGCCCGCACCGCCTCGGCCCGTCGGCGGCCAAGTCCGAGGTTGTAGTCGTCCTCGCCGCGCGGGTCGCAGTGTCCGGTGAGGCGCAGGCGTCGGGCCGGATGCTCGCGTAGCCAGGTCGCGATGCGGCCGAGCGCGGCGGTGTCCACGTCCCTGATGTCGGCCCGGTCGAAGGCGAAGCGTATCGGGCCGAAGGCGGTATCTGCGGCCGGTGGCGCAGGGCGTTCCGGCGGGGCGGGCTGCGGGCCTTCGGGCCGGCCGGGCGCGGGGTCCGGCTCCGTGGGCCGGGCCGGTTTCCCGGGTGGGCTCACCGGTGGTGTCCGCGGGCGCTCGCGCGGCGGCCTGTCCGGTCCGGGGTCCGGCGGCAGAGACGGGGGCGGCTCATCTCCGGTATCGCCGACGAACACCGGGTCGGGCGGAGGTTCGGTCTTGACCGGCTCCTTTGGCGGCGCGGGCGGAGAGGACGCGGCCGCAACGGTGGTCGGGCGCGGCGGGGCGGGCAGTCCGAGCCAGCGCTTTGCCTCGTTGGCGTATTCGGTTCTCGGGTATTCGGCGATGAGGCGCTTTAGTTCCGGGACCGCGCCCAGGCTGTCGTCCTCGACGTAACGGGATATCCAGGCCCGAGCCAGCATCGCCTTGGGCGCCCAGTCGCTGTCCGGGAATGAATCGCGGACCTGCTGGTACAGGCGTCGGGCTTCGTCGTGCTCGCCGAGGTTGAGGTTGTGGACTTCGGCAAGCAGGAAGAGCGCATCGGCCGGCTCGGCGACACCGGTTGATTCCGCGCGGGCGATGGCGTCGAGGAGCGAGAGCCGCTTTATGGCCTGAATGCCGTGTTCGGAGGTTCCACGGCGGGAGCGGGCGGTGTCGTAATGGGCCCGGGCAAGCTCGAACTCGCCGTGCTCTTCGTGGTGCTTGCCGATACGGAAGAAGGCCTCGGCGCCGAAGTCGTTCGAGCCGCGGACCTTGCGCCAGGTCTGGAGTGCATCCGCTTCGCGACCGGTCTCGGCGAGGGCCCGACCGAGCAGGACGTGGCCTTCGTCATCAAGGTCCGGGTAGCGGCCGAGCGCTTCGCGGATGAGCGGCACCGCTTCGTCGTGCCTGCCCTGGGCGATAAGCGCGTCGGCAATCCTGAACCGGACCGAAGCTCTTTCCTTGGGGTCGGAGATGAGCGTGGCGAGCCGGCGGTATGACTGCTCGCAGGATTCCCAGCGGCCGAGCCGCGCACAACTTGCGGCCAGTTGGCGCAAGGCATCGAGGCGGTGCCGGGTCTTCGGGTGCTCTTCAAGGAAGACGGCCAGCGAGTCCGCGGCGCGGGACCAGTCCTCGCGTGCGTGGAACGAGGAGGCGAGATGGAAGGCCGCGCCGTCGCGCAACTGCGGGTAGTCGCGCCGGACCTGGTCAAGCAGGACCCGGGCCGGGCCGTACTCGCGGTTACGGAGCATCGCCAGCCCGCGATAGTAGACCGCCCGGGGAACCAGCGGGGACTCGGGGAAGGCGAGCACGAGCTGGTCGAAATGGCGGATGGCGCGGCCGTACTGGCCCATCTCGTAGTAGCTCTGGCCGATGAGGAAGGTGGCATCGTCGGCCCAGCGCGAGTTCGGCCAGCGCGTGAGCACCAGCGCCGACTTTTCGACCGCCTTTTCGAACCGGCTCCGGGCCTGGCCGACCTGGCGCTGTTCGGAGAGTTGGACGCCCTCGCGGTAGTAGCGCTGGGCGTTGTAGAAGGTGTTGAAGTAGGCACAACCGGCGAAGAGCAGGAGCGCCGGCAACAGCCGGGCCGACCGGCGGATGAGTTTCGGCATTGTGTTTCTCAGCAGTAGAACCTCGTTACTAATCTAACCCTGCTCCGCCGGGTGTCAAGGAGATGCCGGCGCGTCGGGCTTGCAAAGCGGGTCGGCCTGGGTGATAATGACAGTCGTTCGATTCGATTCGACAAACCAACCAAGGAGTCAGACGTGATGACAATTGAACAGGTCGCAACCGCGGTCCGCGGGCATTTCGACCGGATGCGGACCGCGGGTTGCGGTTTCGCTGATGCACGACTGTATGACGAGGACGCCAGCCAGCGGGTTGTGCTTTATGACGGCAACCTCGAAAGCAACAACCGCGGTCTCGAGCGCGGTATCGGAGTCCGGGTGCTCTACGAGGGCGCGTGGGGCTTCGCCGCGACCGCGGACCTCGATACCATCGGGGCCTGCTTCGACCGGGCGCTGACGAACGCCCGGGCCGCGGCCCGCCTGCCCGGGTTCCCCAAGGAGATGGGCCCGGCGCGGCCGGCAAAGGGCGAGTACCGCGCGCCGGTCGTGAAGGACCCGTTCGAGGTGCCGCTGGCCGAGAAGCTGGCGTTCCTGACCGGCATTGACGAGCGGCTCAAGGACGACAGCGTCAAACAGCGCATCGTCCACGCCCGGTTCCAGCGCCGGCGCATTCACTACTGGAACACCGAAGGGACCGACGTCAGCCGGTTTGTCAATAACACTTTCGCGACGATGATGGTGATGGCCCCGGATAAGGACGGCCGCACCCAGCGCCGAAGCGTCGAGCTTTACTCCGACGGCTCGGGCACCCGGGGCTGGGAGTGGCTCACGAACCCGGACTGGTTCTCCGGCCACGCCGAGCGGATCAAGCGCGAGCTGTTCGAAGTCGTTGCGGCGGAGCCCCTGCCGCCGGGCAGGCGCGACCTCATCATCCTGCCCGGACAGGGCTTCCTCCAGGTCCACGAGACGATAGGCCACCCGCTGGAGTTGGACCGGATTCTCGGCTACGAGCTTTCCTTCGCGGGCGGTTCGCACGTCCGGCCCGAGATGATCGGCACCCTGCGCTACGGTTCGGACAAACTCAACTGTCGGGCGGGCGTGACGCCCAACTCGCCCGGGACCTTCGGCTTCGACGACGAGGGCACGCCCCAGCGCGACTACTACCTCATCAAACAGGGCATCCTCGTCAACGTGCTGTCCTCGCGCACCGACCTGGCCGAGGCCAACGCCAAGGCGGGCAGCGAGGTGGTCAGCGAGTCCGGCACCGCGGCCCGGGCCTGCGCTTTCTACCGGACACCGATTGACCGAATGACCAATATCAACATCGAACCGGGCGAAGACGGCACGCTCAACGACATCGTGGCCGCGACCGAGAACGGCATCATCGTGGATGTGCCGGTTTCCTGGTCGATCGGTTCGAACCGTGAACACTTCCACTTCGGCACCGAAATCGCGTGGGAAGTCAAGGACGGCCGGCGCACCCGGGTATTCAAAAACCCGACCTACCAGGCGCATACCCTCGACTTCTGGCGCTCGCTGGACAAGGTCGGCGACAAGTCCACTTGGCTGCTCCAATCCGTGCCGAACTGCGGCAAGGGCGAGCCCAACCAGATAATGGAACTGGGCCACGGCATTCCGGTGATGCGGTTCAAGGACGTCCAGTGCGGCGAGGCCGAAGCCGCGACGAAGGAGTGATGATGCTGGAAAACAGGATTCGCGAACTACTCGGCCGGGCCCGGGACGAAGCCCGCAAGGCGGGGATGAACGTCGAGCTCAGCTTCCACCGCGAGCAGTCGTCCCTCATCCGGCTCGGCAACTCGTCGGTCGCGCTCGCGACCCACGAGGCGCTGACCCGGCTCGATGTCTCGGTACAGGACGGCCGCAAGGTCGGCTCCTTCAGCCTGACCGCGGACATCGTCTCCGCCGACCAGCTCCGCGAGGCGGTCCACCACGCGGCCGAGAACTGCCGCGCGGCCCTGCCCAAGGACTACGACCCCATCTTCGGCACCGTCGAAGAAGCGGTGGACGACTCAGCCGGCTACGACCCGGCGCTGGAAGCGCTGTCGGCCGAGGCCAAGACCGACCTCTGCGCGGACATCATCAAAAAACTCAAGCCGCGCGGCCGCTACGACTTCTCCGGCTCCTGGTCCACCGGCTCGACCGAGATGTACTACACGACGACCGCCAACGATTCGGAATGCTACCGCCGGCTCACCGACGGCCGGTTCGTGATGGTGCTCAAAGAGCAGGACAAGAAGTGGGAGTTGCAGGTCGAGCTCAGCCAGAAGGCCGCGGCCGATATCCGCGCCGCGGAGGTTATCGCCGCCTTCGACGACCTCCGGCCGGTCTACGAGCAGAACGAAGGCTTCGCCACCACTATCGGGCGACAGCGGGTACTGTTCGGGCCGCAGGCCATCGCCCAGCTCGTCGGGCTCGCCATCTGGGGCGGGTTCATCGGCCGGTCCTGGGAAGAGAAACGTTCCTGGACCGCGCAGAACAAGTTCGGCGACAGGATTCTGAGCGAGGCGGTGACAATCGTGGACGACCCGGCCAACCCCGATGTCTTCAGCATGCCCTTCGACTTCATGGGCAAGCGGCGGCGCCGGTTCGCGGTGGTCGAGCGCGGCGTGTTCAAGGGCCTGCTTTACGACTCGGCCTCGGCCGCACGCTACGGCAAGAAACCGACCGGCCACGACCTCGCCAGCGGCGACTTCGGGCTCGCGCCCGGCGACGGCCCGGCCGGTCTTGAAGCCGGCCGCAAGCTGGCCGGCGACGCGCTCTACGTCCCGCACCTGCACTACATCCACCTGCCCGACCCGACCAAGGGGATGTTCACCGGTTCTTCGCGCTTCAACGCGATGCGGGTCAAGAACGGCGAGTTCGTCGCGCCGATCTTCTCGACCCGGGTCACCGACACCAGCCCGTCGGTGTTCAACAACGTCGTAGCGATGAGCTCGAAGACGGTCACGCATAACGAGAGCGCAACCTACGGCCGGCGTACGCCCGACGCGATGAGCGTGCCCGAGTGGCTGCTCTGCGACAACATCCGGATCACCGACGTCGCGGACAGCTTCTAGCCGGGTCCGGTTCGGTCCTCGGGCGGACGTCGTCTTCTTGACTCGCGGCGCGGTGCCGGATATCCTTTGCGCCGTCTTTCGACAATCTGGAGTGTGCCGAGGTGGCGGAAATGGCAGACGCGCTAGCCTCAGGAGTTAGTGAGCGCAAGCTCATGGGGGTTCAAATCCCCCCCTCGGCATTCGTGCGCGGCTTTGTCGCGCATTCACGCCGAGCGGCTTTGTCGCTCGGCGTGTGCCATCGGGTGCGGTGAGCCGGGATTGACTTCCGCCCCGGATATGCTAGTCTGCCCCGGTTGCAGAGGCGCAAAACCATGGCGAAAGGAGCCACAATGCCAGTCAAGAAAAAGGGTCTTGCCGCGATAACCATCAGGGCCGATGCGGCCCTTCAGGCCATCTACGGCAAGAAAGAGCTCAAGCCGACCGAGCTCATGAAGGGCCTGTCCGACTACGCCAACAAGCATGACCTCAAGACCAAGGGCGCGGGCAAGGGTCTTGCCGCGCTCCGGGTCAAGACCGACGATGACCTCAAGGTCATCTTCGGCAACAAGCCCGAAATCAAGTGGTTCGACCTGATGAAGGGTGTCTGGGCCTACATCGATAAGAACAAACTGCGCTAGACAGGACGGAGAGAAGTAAGGGGCGGCGGGTTCACACCGCCGCCTTTCTCTGTTTCCCGCCGCCCGGTCAGGGGCCGGGTCGGCGGTTCCCCTTTGCCGGCTCTTGGCTTTTCGTCGGTATCGTCAAGGCTTCGGGACGGCGCTCAAGACGATGACCCCGGGGTGCTCCCTCCTCCCGCCACCCCCTCCCATTCGTAGTACGACGACCCGG
>DSBX01000272.1 GCA_011049385.1 Caldifarciminota bacterium
CGCCGGACCGGCTGAACAGGTCGGCCCGAAACCGCGCGTCCGGCCCGGCCGGTGTCACCGGCAGGTCGAGCAGGGGCCGCCGCGGCCCGGAGCCGGGCGAAGCCAGTTGCTCCGGGTAGTCGCGGACGACCCGGGCGAGCGCGGCCCGCAGGCCGGGCGCGAGCGTCTTCCCTCGGGCCAACGAGTCCGCTTCAAAGACCATCCGGCCGATGGCGGCGCGGGTCCAGGGCCGGCTCGTTGACGGCATCGTCCGAACCAGTCCGGCGACGCGAAGCAGGTCGAGGTCCTCGTAGACCGAAGCATCGGTAGGCACGTGGTGAATGCCGGCATGGAGCATCCCGGCCAGCGCAAGGAACAGGAAGAGACGCATCAGCGCTAGGAGATGACGCCCAGCCAGTCCCTGAGCAGGAACTGCAACCGGCCGATGAGCAGGGAGACCCGGGCCATCACCGTGTAGCCGAAGGACGCGCCGAAACCGACCATGATGTAGATGATGCCGATGTTGGCGACGACCTTGAGCGCACCCTTCTGCTCCCGCGAGAAGAAGAAGTAGACGACCGTCGTGATGACGCCGAGGAAGGAGACGATACCCCAGACGATCGTGTCCCAGCTCGCCAGCATCTCGGGTGCGAGCAGACTGCCCTGGATCTGGCGGATGATGTAGGACTGAAGCATCGCCGGCACCGCCACGCCGGCGCCCCAACCAAGCACGAACCCCATCGGGATGCGCACCGCCCAGGACAGCTTCTGAATGAAAATGGCGAAGTAGCAGAGTCCGAGCAGGGCCGGGATTATGACGATGAACTGGCCGCCCCGGAACAGCGGGTCAATGAGGTCGGGCTTGAAGAAGTTCCAGTAGTAGATGGTTATCATGTACCCGACCGAAACCCCGACGTAAAGATGCTCGGCGACCTTGTAGAGTGGGTTGTCACCGAACAGGAACGAGAATATCGCCAGCGTCAGCAGGGCCCCGACCCAGACCCAGATACCCGGCACCGTCGTCAACAGTTCAAGGACGTGCATCACTTCCTCTTTCGAGTCAGGATGAAGCTGGCATTGCCGAGCACGATGAGCAGGATAATCGCAAGATGGGCCATTGACTGCGAGTCCATCGCCTGGATTGCCGGCGTCGCGGCCTCGGTGTAGCCGGCCTCGGCGATGAGGAACTCGTACTCGGCCGCGCCCTTCATCCCGGCCAGCAGACCGGTAAGCTGACCCGACTGCAGGAACGGGTACGCGTCGGCCGCGGAGACTGCGGTCACGCCCGCGCCCAGGTCCTGCCCGAACCGGGCCTGGACATAGGGAATCCAGACCGTCATCACGCCCGGGTCGCCGGCGCTGAGCGAGATGGCGAGTGGGATGTCGTCGTAGTTGCGCACGCCCTGCATCACCGGCAGTTCATCGAGAGGCGTGTCGTACTGGTCGGTCGGGTAGGTTTCCGGGATGCTCCGGCCCATCCCCAGCACGACCGCGGCGAACCCCGGTTTCCAACCCAGGAACGCGTAGTCTCGGCCGTACTCCTTGCCGTACTCGGGTGCGACCTGGTTCAGCGCCAGTTCGCCCAGTCCGACCCCGGTCACCCAGAGCGCCATCACCACCACCGGCACGTCACGGGCGAAGGCATGACGCAGGAGTGCCTCGAGCATCGGGTATATCTCGGGCATGGACTGCGGGTCGAAATCAATCGAGATGAGCAGTGGCTTGTCGTTGGGGCGGATGTCTTCGACCGCGTCGAACAGCCGCTGGGCCTCGGGCGAAACCCGGCTCAGTATGCTCAGCGGCAGGAAGAAGGGGACGATGACGACCACTGCGATGAAGGCGAAAACGATGCGACGGTCAATCCGGCCGAGCCGTTCCGCGAAGTTCATCCCCGGCCTCCGCCGAGCCAGCCCCGCTCGATGCCGAGGATTATCTTGAGCGAAGTGGCAATCATCCCGAGTGCGATGCCGAACCAGATGCCGCGCTTCGCCGCCATGTTGGGCACGTTCAGCAGCCACTGTGCGACGTCCGGAAACTTCGTCCAGATGGCGGCGCCAATCGGCACCATGCCAATCATCACGATGAACGCCGCGACAAGCAGGAGCGTCGCCTCCTTGTTGCGGGCCCGGAACGCCCGGTACGCGGCCGAAGCCATGTAGAAAGCGAGTATCGAAAACATCGTCGCCCCCAGTGGCGCCATGATGTTCTCGTACAGCAACTGCATGTGGAGAGGAATCGGGGTCTGCGCACCGGAAGCCAGCAAGCTCGGTGTGTTGGCGTCCTTGCCCACGAACAGGCCGATGAAGGTCGAGACGACCATCGCCGTCAGCGTCACCGCCGAGTAGACCCAGCCTGCGGTCCGCCGCCGAACCCGGGTGCCGTGATGCGCGATAATGGACCTGACGCCGAGAATCAACGCGAAGGCCGAGATTATCCGCACCCAGCGCAATGATTCCGAGAACAGCGTCTCGGAGACTCCGTGGGGCACGAAGAACTGGACAATCATCACCACGCCCGCCACCAGGCACAACAGCCGCGGTAAAGCCTGTTTCATCTAAGCCACCGAGAAGAACTCGTAGATTGCCCGAAAGAACTCAAGACCCTTGACCCCGCTCACCAGGAGCAGGCCCGAGCCGACCACCAGTATCAGCAGGATAACCAGCTTGCCCCAGTCCTGGCCCTTGAGTGAGCCCAACAGTAGCGGGTCACGCGCCAGATAGGCCGAAGCCGCGTATAACTCCTCGCCGATGAGCGTGTAATCGCAGGCGGTGACGAAGAACGGCAACTGCGATATCTGGTCGGTGCCGGCAATCTGGATTGCGCCGGTTGTCGCGCCGGTCTCGGCCAGAATCAGCGACTCGGCCCAGAACATCCCGATGAGGCAGATTGTCGCCGGCTTCTCGCGCACCATGATGCCGTTCACTGCGGCCGCAAACGCGAACTGGTCCTCGGAAACGAAGAAGACGCTTTCTTTGCGGAATACGTCCGGCCGGCCCACCTCGGCGTATGCCTCCTTCACCATCTCCGATGCGACGGTGTAGACAATCGGGTCGCGATTCGGCACAAGCAGGTCTGACGCGTAAGTCGCGGTCTTCTTCGCTATCTCGCTCAAGATGTTGAGCGATGCAATGGTCGAAATCTGGCTGATGGCGGCAAGGCCCGGCACGTAAAGAATCGGCCTGCCCATCTCGGTCGCCCGGCCCACCGCCTCCTCTACCGCGTCGAGACCGGCGATGCGGCGGATGAAGAGCTTCTTGCCCTTGCGCGCGGTGCCGATGAAGTAGAGAATGAGCGCCCCGAACAACAGCAAGGCCACGAGCACGTTCACACGACGGGTGTTGAACCACTGGGCCCGGCTCACCGCCGGCTCGGACAGCGCGCTCGTCGCGCGCAGAGTGTCCCCGAGAACCGCGTTCACGCGGTATCGGAACGCTCGTCCGTCGGGCATGCCTTCGTCAACACACCGGCTGACCCCCGCGGGCAGGACCGCCACGACCTCCTCGTCCCCGTCCTCGGCGACCCGCACGACCTCGTAGGCGGACAGCGCCGCGTCGTCCGCGGACAGCGTCCACATCACGGTGATACTGCCGCCATCGTCGTTGGGCGTGTCAACGGCACGAACCTCGTCCGGTGCGGCCGGCAACGCGACCAACACCAACACGGCCAGCACGACCGCCATCATGACGGACTCACCCCCGTGCCAGGCCTTTCGACACAGTTGCAGGGCACCCCTCCGCACTTCGGACAGCCAGAAGCGTACCGCAGGGCCGCTTGCTCCAGGTTCACACCCGAAAGCGACGCCAGGCTTGCCAGCCACGCGAACACATCCGAGAACTCCTCCTCCAGGTTCCGGCGCTCACCCCGGCGGATAGCCCGCGCCAGCTCGCCGGTCTCCTCGACCAGCCACCGAAACGTGCCGTCCACCCCGCGCCGCCGGTCCTTCTCGAGGTAGGTGGCCCTGATAGCCTGCTGAAACTCACCAATCGTCACCGCGTCAGTATCCAAAAATGAGAGCCGGAGTCAAGTCCCGACCTGCCTCGCGCGACGCTCCAGCATCGCCGCGAAAGCCTCCAGTCTCGTCGCAAGCCCGGCCGTGCCGGTATGCTCGTCCAGCGACAGGGACATGTAACCAAGCCCGCAGTCCCGGCTTGCCGCCTCCAGCGCCGGCTGGACAACCGTTCCCGGCATACAGCCGAAAGGATGCACGTGTACAACACCATCGTAGCCCCGCTCGGCCGCAATCAGCAGGTGGCCGAGCGAGTTCTCATCCTCCCCACCGACGCAGTATCGCCAGTAGCGCCGAGCCGCGCGCTTCGCCCGCCGCAGTTCCCCGGCCCCGATGCGGAAGCCGTGGAAGCCAAGCCAACGATGCTCGGTCAGAAACGGCTCGACCGCCACCCCAAGCTCGCCGAGTCGGCGGATGACGTCGAAGTTGACGAAAGGCTCGATCGTGCAGTAGCTCTCCCCGACCAGCATCACCCGGGGCATCCGCTTCCTGCCGTTATGCGGCAGTTCCGCGAACTCCTGTTCGAACCTGCGGCACAGCCGCGACAACCCGCCCGGCGTGTCGGTTGCCTCAACAGCGGACAGCGACCGACCCAGCAGGCGCCGACAGCTCTCCGGTCGAGCCGCGACCGGCAGGGCGGCTCGGAAGCAACGCTGGGCGGTTTCGAGCGCCACCGACTTATGCCAGCCCAGCCGCAGCGCCCGGCCCGCGCGCACCAGCGCGCGCGTCGGCCTGCCCCCGCTCATCGCGACAACCTCCTGGACGATGCCCCGGATGTTGTCGTGGCGAAGCTCCAGCAGACGAAACCGGTACCCCATCTCGCGCAGAATCTCCGCCTGCAGGCGGCCGTAGTAACCGAATCGACAGGACCACGAACCGCTCACGTAAACCAGCGTATCGGCGCCCATCTCCAGGCTCCGCACCATGTTGCCCAGGGTGAGTTTGAACGGGATGCACATCAGCTCCGGCGCCAGTTGCACGCCCAGTGTGCGGCTCTCCCGGTCCGGCGGAGGCGGAACAACCGGGTCGGCACCGAGCTCACGTAGTATCGGCGCAATCACCAATCGGATCTCTCCCATGTAGGGGAAGGCCACCCTCATCGCCGCATCCTCAGCAACTCGACGAAGGACTCGATCCTGGTGGTGAGTCCGGCAGGGCCGGTCTGCTCGTCGAACACCAGCTCCAGCACCGCCAACTCCGGGCGATGTCTCCGCACCGCCCGGCGGATTATGTCATAGGTCACCGCCGACGTCCCGCAGGCAAAACTCGTCGCCAGCAGGAGCCCGTCAACTTCAAGCCGGCTTGCCCAGCCAAGCGCCTGCCGGATGAGCTCCCGCTCAAACAGCCAGTCCGGCTCGAAACCCGGCAGGATAGCGGCCGCACCGGACGCTTCCGGCGTACCACGCGCGACCTGCGCACCAGCCGCCGCCAGTCGAGGTAGCAGACCAAGGCTCAACTCGTCATCGTCAATCAGGTAGTCGTGCCCCACGACCGCGACAACCGGGGTCCTAGCGCGGCCCGCAAGACCCGGACCTGCCTGTTCAGTCACTTGGCGATGCGACCACTCGGCCGCTGGACCACTCGGCCGCTTCTCCCTCGGCCACTTCTCCGTCGGCCACCCTCCCGCCCTGCGCTTCCTCAGGCCCAGGGCCTCGGCCAGTTCCCGGTACGCCCGAGACTCATCGCCTTCGCGCTCGTCGAGCAGGAACTCGACTATCGGCGGCAGATCGGGAATCAACGCCCTCAGCATGTCCGGCAAAGCGATGGCCTTGGGACAGCCGAAAAGTGGCCCCTCCTTCGTCCTGCGGCAGACAATCCGGGGTAAAAGGAAACGGTCAACCCGCCCCTGCAAGGCAAGTGCGTGACCGACGCAGGCTTTCACAGGCAGGCAGAGCTCGGCCGGAGCCTGACGAACACCACTCTCGACCATCTGCCGCGTCGTCGGCTCCGACACGACAATCTCACATCCCAACCCGGCCAGGAACGCTTCCCAATCCGGCAGAAACCGCACGCCGTCAAGCGCACGACAGATTCCGACTCGTATCACCGAGTCAAGTAGAGGATGGCCGGGGTGAAGCCCCGACAATGGAGAACCGTGGTTTCAGGGCGCAGCCCGCTTCCCGCCGGGCCTGTCGTGACCGGTCCAGAACCCTTGCGCCGCCCGGTCGAGCCGGGCGAGCAACGGTCGCCACCACTCCGGGTGCTCGCGATACCACGCCACCGTCCTGTTCAGCCCGTCTTCGAACCGGGTGGCCGGCTTCCATCCCAGCTCCCGGCTTATCTTGGCATTATCCAGCGCATAGCGGAAATCGTGGCCCGGCCGGTCCGGAACGTATTCGATGCTTTCCTCTCCGCGTCCCATTTCCCCAATGACCATCCTCGCGACCTCGATATTCCGCCGCTCCGAAGCTCCGCCAACATTGTAGGCCTCACCCGGTCGGCCGCGCTCGAGCACCAAGTCAATCGCCTGACAGCAATCCTCAACGTAGAGCCAGTCCCGAACATTCTCGCCGCGACCGTAGATTGGTATCTTCCGACCCTCCACGAGATTCGTGACCATCACCGGGATGAACTTCTCCGGAAACTGGTACGGCCCGTAGTTGTTCGAAGGCCGGACAATGGAGACCGGCAGGTGCCAGGTCTCATAGGCCGCCTGTGCCAGCATATCGCCGGCGGCCTTGGACGCGGCATAGGGTGAACGCGGACGAAACGGCGTGCTCTCCGTGAACACGCCCTCGGCTCCCAACGCGCCGTAGACCTCGTCGGTCGAGACGTGAACGAAACGGGCCACACCGGCATGACGAACACCGTCCAGCAATACCTGGGTGCCGAGAACGTTGGTCGTGATGAACGGTGCGGCATCGGCTATCGAGCGGTCAACGTGACTCTCGGCCGCGAAATGCACGGCCGCATCAACACCGGTCAGGGCCGCATTCACCGCCACGGCATCCTCGACCCGACCTTCGACAAACCGGTACCGGTCGCCACCGGCAATGTCGGCAAGATTGCCCGGGTTCGCGGCATAGGTCAGCGCATCAAGATTGACAATCGAGTCGTCGGTGCCGGTCAGCCGGCGCCGGATGAAATTGGAACCGATGAACCCGCACCCGCCGGTCACCAGTAGTCTCACCTAGTCCTCCAGCCGGAAAGGACTCTCGGGGTCATCTTCGTGTCGTATCTCATCAACCTCGTCCTTCCTGCCTGCCCCCCGGTACAACCGGTTGGGAAGGTTCAACACCCAGCCGTCGGTCTCGCCGACGTTCCGGTAGGCATGCACGACCCCTGGAGGGACGATGAGCGTTGCGGGCTTTCCCGCGCCAAGGACGAATCGCTCCCGCTGACGGTAGGTCGGCGAACCGGGCCGGTTGTCCCAAAGCGTCACCTCGAAATCCGAGGGCCCGACAAACGCAAAGAAGTCCGTCTGCTCGCGGTGCTCGTGCGGCCCGCGGACGACACCCGGCAAAGTCATCGACAGGTAGGCCATCACCGGCCGTGCCCCCTCCTGTCCGGACTCCTTGAGCACATCCTCACGAAACAGCTCTATCAGCCACCCGCGCTGATCAGTTGCGACTCTGGAAGCGGACAGGAAGACACCACCGATCGTCACGCTAGCTCTTACCGGTATCCGACCCCGGGAGAGACGCATTTCGATCAAGCACCCCCACAAGGCACGATTCTATGCATTGCTCCATCTCAGCCAGGAAGCGTTCGGTCCGAAAGCGCTCAGCGTTGAGGCGAATCGCGGCAGCATCCCAGCTTGCACAGTGACACCGCTCGACGGCCTCGTTCAGGCTGTCGCATGTCTGGTGTGCGAATAGACAACCGGTCAGCCCATTGACGACCGTCTCAGTTGCACCACCACGATCAAGAGCCACTACCGGTCGCCCGCAAGCTTGGACCTCGACGGGGATCAAGCCGAAGTCCTCCTCGCCCGGGAAGACCAGACACCTGCAACCACGGTAGAGTTCACGCAACTCATCATTGCCGACCCATCCCAGGAACTCGATGTTGCTCCGAGCGCCTTCTGTGAGTATGTCGAGAAGAGGGCCGGAACCGACGACCTTCAGTTGCCTGCCTGAACGATTGTAGGCATTCACAACCAAATCCACGCGCTTGTAGGGCACCATGGCCGACACCACAAGGTCGTACTCGCCGGAAACTCCGGTACCCGGGGTCCAGAAGTCAGTGTCAACCGGAGGGTACACCACTTCTGCATCGCGACCGTAGAACCTCCTGATTCTGTCTCGCACATGCTGGCTTATCGCCACGAACATGTCGACGCGTCTAGCCGAAAGTCTGTCCCATCTGCGGAGTCCTGCCAACACCGGCTTGAGCAGCATTCGACGAACTGGATTGCGACCGAAGTACTCCTCAAAGAAGAGCCATGCGTATCTCATAGGTGTGAAACAGTAGCAAAGATGACGCGCGCCTGGCCGCACCCTGAGACCTTTGGCCACGCAGTGACTTGTGCTCAACACGAGGTCGGCGTCCACCGGACGAAATGCCTCCATCGCGGCAGGCATCAACGGAAGATACAGGCGATACTTGGTGGTCGCGGCAGGCAGACGGCGAAGCAAGGACTCTCGGATTTCGTGCTCACGGATGGTTGTTGTCAACGCAGATGGATGGGAAACGAGAGTGTATATCGGCGCGTCGGGGAAACGGCGGCAGAGGACCTCGAGAACCCGCTCCCCCCCCCGCATACCGACGAGCCAATCGTGACAGAGCGCAACACGCAGACGACTAGTCAACCGGCTCCCTCGTCTTTTGGGCATCTATCGCCTGTACACTCAGTTCGCATCGATTGACACTCGCACACGTCAGACTCCCGATCGAAACACACTATAGCCAGGCTTGGATTTGAGCGAGAAGCCTCTGTTCGGCCGAACGCAGGTCCGGGTCCGATGATATCCGTCGGCGCCAGGTATAGTTGAGCATCAGACGAAACCGATCGCCGGCCGGGCTGATGTTCAGTCCCGGCGTGAACCCGAGGTCCGTATCGTTGGTCTTCAGACTGGCGTCAACCCGGAAAACCGGTTCAAGCAAAGGATGGGCCGCATAAGCACCCTGCAGGTAACAGGTGGTCCGGGTGGCGGTCCCGGCCACCGCGTGCTGGCCTTCGCCGGCAATCCGGAATCGGTCAAACTCGAGGCGGAACTCGCCGGCGAGGTTACGGAACGCCGTGCCCTCCGTGCCTATCCGGCCGTAGTAGCCCCTGGCCGCGAGAAACGCTTCGACCCCGGGTATCGGCCTGACGACCAGCCGCCCGCACACGTCCTTCCAGTCGTTGTCGTCGCGCAGCCACACGGTCTTGCCACTCCCATTGACGACCGCGACCGCGGCGTCGAAACGACCGGACTCGTAGGTCAGCATCGCGCCCGCGTCACGCGGGTCCCAGACGTCAAGGTCACGGGCGCTCCAAGGTCGCCAGTTCAGCCAGACGATAGAGCGCTCGACAAAGACCGCATCACGCGGGCGGGCAATGGCTTCGGACCCGGCCGGCAGTAGGAACTGACCTGCCTTGAACCCGATACCGCCGGGCCAACGCAGGTCTACGTACAGGTCGTGAACGCCCCGGTTGAAACCCGCATCGAAACTGAGCCGGATTGACGCCTTCTCGCCGACCGCCGCGGTCAGTCCGACCGGGGCCTCAAAGCGATAGAAGTCGAACCGGCTCACCGCCATCCCGTGCCTCTCACTCCTCAGCCACTTGGCATTGGCCGACACGAGCGCGTCCAGGGTCAGCCGACCGTCGGCCAACTCGAGGTCCGCCAAAGCAGGACTCGCAACGAACGCAAACAGAAGCAGAACGCACAGGGCACGCCCCAGGCCCCCCTCGCGGAGACGACGATGACGAGCATCTTGGAGACGTGACACCTCTGAACCTATGCTACCGGTACTGGTATTGCTGTCAACACCCACGCATGTTTCTCCCCTGCTCTCTCAGTATCTCCAGCATTTCGTCCGCGGCTCGCTCGAAACTGAACAGCTTCGCCCGCCGGAGACCAGCCGCCCGCATCGCCTGCAACTCTTCCGGATTCCCCAGCACCCCTTCAAGCACTCGTGTGAGATGCGCACTGTCGCCCGGCCTGAAGTAACGCGCAGCATCGCCGCCGACCTCGGGCAGGCTCGATGTCCAACTGCAGACCACCGGACAACCGCAGGCCATCGCCTCGACCACTGGCAGTCCGAAACCTTCGTAGAGCGAGGAGTTGATGCAAAGACCGGCCGCCCGGTACAGCGCCGCGAGTTCACCGTCATCGACGCGACCCAGGTGCTGCGCCAGCCCTGCTGCTTGCAGGGCATTCAACTCGCGGAGTATCTTGCGACATCTCCATCCCACACCACCCACCACCACCAAGGTCGGCGCGTTTCGAAGAGACCGTACTGCTCTGAAGAGAACACCATAGTCCTTTCGAGGCTCCAAGGTACCGACAGCCAGAAGGTAGCCCGGCACAAGGCCGAAACGCTCTCGCACAAGATCTCGCGCTCTTGCTGCAGTCCCAGGGTCAACGAACCCGTGAGGCGGAACCGCAAGACGAGTATCGCAACCCTCCAGCACAACACGAAGCTTATGGGAGGGAATCCCAAGACATACCTCGGCAAGATGGGAGGTCGCCTGCGAAACAGCTACCAGGCAATCACTCGCCCGAGCCGCACGCTGTTGGTGAAGCCTGTAGTTCAGCCGACGCTGCAACGGCATCGTCCAAGGCATGAGCAAACCGGTAATGTCATGAAGAGTGAGAACTCTTCGGCAGGGTCGCCGCAGTCGCAATGGTAGCATGTAGTTCTGCCCCCAGAAAACAGCTATGCCGTCCTTGCTCATCCAATGGGGGCAAATCTGTTGCAACCAGTAGCTTCCAACAGTGCCCTCGATACCACGGCACTCCCGGATTCGCAATTCTCCGTCGAAAGACTCCTTAACAGGACGAGACGAGTAGAGGAAGAACTCCAACCCGTCTCCGTTCGGAATCATTCTGGTCAACATATTGCTCAGGTACCGACCAATGCCCGTGTGAGGCTTGGCAAGTACGCTGACATCGACGCCGACTCTGATAGCACTTTGTGTCAAGCGAAAAGCACTATAGCGGCACTCAACTCAGTGTCAACGCAACCTGCCGACTCAGCTTGCCATCGAGAAAGATGGCAATATACTGCCGGTGTGAGAATCATCCTCAGCGCGGCGTTCAACGTCTACGCCAGCGTGGGCATCACCAAGTACCTGCATCGCCTCGCCGAAGCCCTGCACGGCAGATGCGAGTTGACAATCATGACCCCGGAACCGAAGGGCTTCCCGGATGGGGCGGATATTGTCAGGATACCGACTTGGACCGCGCGCAACTACGGACGGCTGATCTGGACCATGACGAGCCTGCGCCGACTGCTCTCCCGCCAACCGGACACGGTTCTTCTCTGTCCGACCCCGGATACTCCGCCACGCCCCCCCCTGCCGACAATCAGCGTCGTCCACGACCTGATACCACTGATACTGCCCGAGTCCATTCGTCGTCGCGACCGCCGGCTGTTCCAAGCGTCGCTGCGCACTCTTCGATGGGCAGATTCGATACTGACCGACTCGGAGAACACGGCAAAGGACCTAGTTCAGTGGTCGCCAAGACTCAAGAACAGGGTCTCGGTATGCTACCCGGGCCCGGGCATTGCAGTTTCCGCAACACCTTCCGACTCCGCAATAGGACTACAGCCCTACTTGCTCTACGTAGGCGGCTACTCTCCACACAAGAACCTATTGCGGTTGGTCAGTGCTTTCGCGGCCCTCGGAGGACCTCCCGGCCTGAAACTCGTGCTCGTCGGCGGAGAACACCACCAGAGCACCGACAGCCTACTGATGCTCGCAAGCGAACTTGGGGTCGCCGAGAGAATCGTGCTCCTCTCCGATCTACCCGACAATGCCGTATCTGAGCTATACCGGTCTGCTGAGTTGTTCGTGTTCCCTTCGCTCTATGAGGGATTCGGCCTCCCCGTGCTGGAATCGCTGAAACACGGTACCCCGGTTGCCTGCAGCCGTACGAGTAGCCTGCCAGAAGTGGCCGGCTCGCTGGCGGTGTACTTCGACCCCTGTGACTCATCCGCCATCGCCCAAGCCTTACGCTACGCCCTGGCTCACAAGAGAGCCCTCGCTGACAGAATCGCTGTTGCCGGACAGCAACTCAAGACCTATTCGTGGGACTCCGCCGCAACGCTGGTGCTGTCCACCGCCGAACGCCTACTTGACAAAACTAACAGGTAAGCATACAGTCCCGGACCGCAGCCAGACAACGACCTTTAGACCCGGCCGTTAAGTCTCCTGAGCGCACCTGCCAACCCAAGAAGGACCCCAAGGAGCATCAGCATCCCATGTTGCCAGATTACAGCGTCAAGCATACCGTGAACAGCCACACCAATCAGCATAGCGGCAATCCCAATGGACTCGGGTCGCAGGCGTCCGCTTAGACCGTATCGCGACTTGTGAGCCGCAACTATGCCCAGCATCAACAACCAAACGAACGCCACCAGTCCCACGATACCAAGACTGGTGAAGAACTCCAAGTACAGGTTGTGCGTGTTGTAGGGCAGACCTACTGCTCGAGGCCATGGGAAACCGTAGGAGTGCTTGACATGTCGAAAGTTAAGGAAACCCACTCCGGTCAGCCAGTTGTTGAGCCCCACCACAAGCCCGAAACGCCACAAGAGCAAGCGCCCCAGTAGTGACGGATCAACTGCTCCGGTTGCCTGAACTCTCGTCATCACTAGAGCCCTGACGATGTCACCAGTTATGAGCACAGAGCCGAATGTCAAGCTCAACCAGAAGAGCCATACCGAGCGCACAACGAAGACTAGGTAAAGAAACGACGCTCCAAACCCCAGCCAAGCACCCCGAGAACCGGTAAAAACGAGAACCACGAGCGGAACGCACAGCAACAACACCCTCAGAACACGTGCCCCCCACCTCCGCTCCAAGACTGCACGAACAAGGAGATAGGAAGCGGCAGTCGATGCGTGTGCACCAACCACATTCCTGTTGACAGCTCCGTGAGGTGACAAGATGATCTCGCTCAACATATCCGCGGTTATGCTGTATGCGACGAGAGGCAGCGCAATCCCTATGACTGCGTAACTGATCATCATCAGGTCCAGAAGCCGCCTGACTTCTTTGGAGGACTCGGGTCGCGCCCCAAACAACCAGACAGCACCCAAGAAAAGCCCCGCCGAGAAACAGTAGCGTGGAAGATCAGCACCGGCCCACCCACGGAGATAGGCATTCGCGGCCGCGAGCACAACCGCTACCGCAAACAGTGCTAGCGGAACGGTGTTGCCGGTACCGGTCTTCGGCTTGCGGGCAGTGTCATCAGATCCTGCTGTCGGGGCAACTACCGAAAGCAGAATGATCCCTCCCGCGTACACCGCAAGATGCATGTAGACATATGGCAGTAACTCGAACATACTGGCGGGAAGCAGGACAACGATGTACCGCATAATGTTAGAACTGCTTCCGGAAATCAGAAGCATCAGACAGAGCTGAATCGGGACAACGAGAAGCGCAATAGCCAACTGCGAGTGCCCACGACCCATCAAGAAGAGAGCCACGAGAACGATCACGACCTGCAGTGCAGTTATGGCCAAGGCCCGCTGACGCGAGTTCAGGGTAGTATCAGGCACAGTCTGTACGCCTGCGACGGACTAGCATGGCCTTGATCAGTTCGATGTCCTCACGACTGACGGCACCCAGAAGCAGGACTAGCACGAAGTAGCAGACCGCAGCCACCGCCAGCGCAATAGGCGCACCGAGTAGCGCTCCGATACGCCCGAGCAGAGCGGCTCCAACAGCGGCGACAAGGCACTTCGCGATGCCAACGGCGAGCGTTCGGTGGTCGGACCGACTCCACTCTCTCGCAACGCCACAGACGAACCAGGCTGTGCCAACTAGTTCGGCCCCGGCCAACGCCATCGCCGCACCCAGCGCGCCGAATCTGGGGATGAGTAGAATGTTCGCAACGACGTTGACGCACAGGCTGACCCCGGCCTGAGCGGTAGCGAACCGGGCTCTGTCTGCCGAGTAGTAGTAGTTGCTCAACAAAGAGTTAAAGAATACGAAACAGCCCCAGACTACCAGCAGTCGAAAAACGAGCGCGGATTCTGCGTAGTCCCGCCCATAGACCAGTTCCACAGCTTCTGTCGCCAGTACTGCCCCAAGTATCGCGACCGGGATTGCCAACAGACTGACATAACGCAAAGCCCTTCCCAGCACGGCCACGAGACGTTGCCCCCCCTCTGCCTGCACGCGAGCCATATGCGGGTACATCGCCCCAGAAAAGGCCATCCCCAGCGCCGCTATGCCGAATACCAGTCTCTGCGGCGCGGCGAAGACACCGACGGCACGCTCACCGGCGAACGCAGCCAGCCAGACGGAACCGTTCCAGTAGTAAGCGGTGACTAGCACCGCACTGATGCCCATCGGCAGGGCACTGCGAAGCATCGCCAACGACGACCGCCAGTCGAACCGCAGCACCGGACGGACGACCCGTCGCACCATCAGAAGGTAAGCGGTGACTGCAGAGGCCAGCGCGGTGCCCACAAAGAGCCAGGTGAAGTAGTCCGTGCGCGGAGACAGACGCATCAACAGTAAGGCCCCCAGCACGAGAAGCCCGGTCTGAACGATACGACTCAGGGCGGTATAGACGTTACGCTCGAACCCCTGGAAGACGCCCGCCAGTAGCAAGAAGAGACCGTTAGCAACCACCAGCACACTGCAGATTGCCACGATGCCCCTTGCCTCAGTGTGCAGGCCGACGACGAAGACGGACAACGCAACCAGCATTCCGACAAGCACGGAAGCGGAAGTTCGAAGAGTAATCGCGTCGCCGACAATCTGTCCGGCGTCCCCGCGCCTGCGGGCCACCTCCCTCGTCACGTACAGCGCAAGACCCAAGTCTGCAAACACCCCGAGCGTAGTAACGTACGCGATTGCGTACGAAAGCACCCCGAAGCGCTCGACGCCGAGATGACGTGCGGCAATGACAAAGAAGGCGAGAGCGAGAAGCTTGTTGGCGATATCAGCCGCCAACAGGTAGACAGTATTGGTGAAAATGCGCTGCGCTGCTCCGGAAGGCACGGCCCCGTTCGCCGGGAACCGCGGCATCAGCGCTCCCGGGACGTCCGTCTTCGCAGGCGTCTAAGCAGAGAACTCGCCATCTCCGCCAGTTGCCGCCGAACCAACATCCACGACTCGGCCACCTGCGGGTGTGTCAGCGGCAGGCGCGCGAAACGCTCCTCCACGAGCACGTACGATGAACCGACCGCCAGGCTGAACACAGAAGCGATGAGCACGATCAGCAAGCGCTTCGGAAAACTGCGGCGTTCGGGTGGGACCGCATGGTCGAGCACGGTGATGGTGGGAGTATCCCTCGCCTCCATGATGCGGGCGTGCTCGTACTGCTGATACAGTAGAGTATGGGTTTCCTGTAGCAACACGAGTTCGGCATAGCGACGGAGGTACTCTGCAACCACCACCGGCAGAGTGTCGAGCTTCAACCCAAAGGCGACACCCGCCCGGTCTTTCCCACCAAGCATACCATCGAGGTATCGTTCAAGAGCCGAAACCTCGGCCCGAGCACTGACCATGAGTGGGTTCTCGAACGAACTCGCGGACTCCAGTACGCGGAGAACGGCTTGCCGCTCCAAGAGCGAGGAATGGAGTGACGCGTAGGAGGTGACAGCACCTTTAACCTGCTCGTCAACGGCAACCAGACCGTGACGCACCTGGTAGGAAGTCAGCGACTCCCGCGCGCTGTCCAGGGCCTGGGCCACCTCTTCCAGGCGTCTCTCCACGAACACACGCATGTTCCTTCCCCGGCTCATGTTAGAACTGCGCAGGAACGCGTCGAGGTTACTGACATAGCTGTTTGCCATCTCGGCCGCCCACTCGGGCCGACGAGCTTCGACGACAATCGTCACTATACCCTCATCACCGATTGACAGTCCCGTCATGCGGCCCAGTTCTCTGACCGCTTCCTGCAGACTCCCGCGCCTGACGCGATAGCGCTGGATCACACTGCACTGAACGACGACCGACTCCATCACCGTGTTGCTGGAGAGTATGCCGACCATCAGGTCGGACGCGGTCCCGCCCCCGAACATACCCGCACGCAGGCGACCGAGTTGACCACCGATACCGACGCTGAGCTGGGCGGTCAGACCCAGGGGGTCGTCCTCCGGCGGGGGCAGTACCCGCGCCGTGGCCGCAAACCTCTGGGGAAGCAGTAAGCTCACACCTGCCGCCAGCACGGCAACCACGAGCACGTTCAGCAGGATGAACTTCCTCCGGCGCAACAGGGCGTTGAGTGCGTCAGGCAGATTCATAGCGCAGTCAGTCTAGGGAAACGCCGATTCGTGTCAATCCGGGTTGGCTGAGGACTGCCGACCTCGGCGGTTCCCCGCGTCGGTACTCGACCAACCCGGTCACCTCGCGCCAGACATCTCCGCGGATGAAGAAACTGCGGTCCGGCAGCAGGTTCATATCGGCGTCGAAGTAGCGGTTGAACAGCACGCGGAAGGTGTTCACCGGGCTGATGGCCGGGTGGAGCAGGTCGGCATCGCCCCCGGGCAGGTACCAGGCATTGAGAATGCGGAACTTGGCCCGCAGAGTCTGGAGGCTGTCCCGGTGCTCGAAGTTCTCGGGCGGGTGCGGCCCTTCGTCGGACTGGAGGATGATGACCCACGACCGCGGGCTGTCGTCATCAAGGAGGTTGTCCACGAGCGCCAGCATCCGCCGGTTGACGTACTCGACCTGCTCGACGAAACCGGCGCGCGTGCCCTGCCGCATCTGCGCCAGCCGGTCCACGAACTCTCCGTCGCGGTTCAAAACGTACGGTTCATGCGGCACCAGGAAGTGGGCGAAGGCGAAGACCGGACCCGGCACCGTATCGAGCGATTCAAGCATGTCGAACTTGTAGCGGACCCGCGCCCACTGCTCGCGATGCGCGTCGAAACCGACCAACGCGCCGACCGGGTAGGCCATCGTCGTGCGGTAGAGCATCATCCCGAAGTCCGAGAGCAGGAGCCGGTTGTAGTTCGCGTCCGCGTTGCGTCCCCGGCTGGTCGCGTGCCAGGAGGTGCCGAAATGCAGGTAGCGGTATCCGCGCGCCCGCAGGAATCGAACCGCATCGTTGTCCTGTATCGCCCGGTACAGTACCCGCCGCCGGCTCCGCCGCTCGACCCGGGCGAGCAGGCTGTCGAGGTAGTCGAGGTTCAGGGTCGAAGCCAGCGACATGTCGGTCCGGCCGTAGTTACAGCGGCTCTCCTCGGCGACGTAGAAGCCCCGCGCCCGAAGTTCGTCGAGGAAGGACCGGTTGTCGTAGCCGTATACTTCGGCCAGAGTTGACTCGCTCGGGTAGCGGTCCGGTACGAGGTGGAGGATGTTCGGGCTCAAGGAGTCCGACCCGCGCGCCGGCGACACGACGCCGGGCCTGCCCCCCTCAACCCGCGGCGCGCTCACCTCGTAGGCCAGCGTGCGGGCGACGGGCACCACCAACAGGAGCGCCGCGCCGAGGTTGAGGACCCTGGTCGCGGTATCATACCGGGCCCCGGGCCGGCGCCGCACCAGCAGTACCGCAAGGACATACGCGGCCGCGACCAGCGCCATCAGCAACGCGCCCGACACCAGCGACGCGGCCGGTCGCCACTGGCGGAACGGCATATGGATGTGTCCGTAGGCGAAGAACAGGAACAGGAACAGCGCCGAAGGTATCGCCGCCCGCCGGTAGCCGCCGCACAGGAACCTGGTCACCAACAGCACCCCCGCGGCCAGCGCCAGGGCCGCGAACGCCGGAACGAGGAGACTGTCCGGCGTGAGCTGGTCAACGTTGTGCGCATAGAGCGCCAGCACCGGGTAGAGCGCGGCCGGGAACGGGTAGACCGGGACCGGGGCTCGCCGTGCCGGTTTCATCGCCCCCGGTCGCCGGCGCGGGTTCTCGCCAGGACACCGGCAATCCGCCTCGCCGCCCGGCCGTCGCCGAAGGGGTTGGCGGCGCGGGCCATCCGGGCATAGGCACGCGGCGAGTTCAAGAGGCGCTCGGTCTCCCTGACGATCCGGTCGAAATCGGTCCCGACCAGTTTCGCGGTGCCGGCTTCGATCGCCTCGGGCCGCTCGGTCTTGTCGCGCATCACCAGCACCGGCTTGCCGATGGCCGGCGCCTCTTCCTGGATGCCGCCCGAATCGGTGAGAATGATATGCGCCCGCTCCATCAGGTGCGCGAAGGGAAGATACTCGATGGGCTCGATGAGGTGAACCCGCTCGCGCCGCCGCAGGACGCGCATCACCGGGCCGCGGACGTTGGGGTTCAGGTGCACCGGGTAGATGATTTCCACGTCCGGGTTGCGTTCCGCCAGCACGGCCAGGGCCCGGCAGATGTTCTCGAAACCGGCGCCGAAACTCTCGCGCCGGTGCGCGGTAACGAGCACGACGCGCCGGTCCGCCGGCACCCGCTCCAGCACCGGCACCCGCCACCGCTTCGGGCTCGCCAGCGTCGCCAGCAGGGCGTCAATCACCGTGTTGCCGGTAACGTGGATACTGCGGGGCGGGACGTTCTCATGCAGGAGATTGTCCCGGGCGCGCGGGGTCGGCGCGAAGTGCAGGTCTGCCAGCACGCCGGCCAGCCGCCGGTTCATCTCCTCCGGGTAGGGCGAGAACTTGTCCGCGGTGCGAAGCCCGGCCTCGACGTGGCCGACCCGGATGCGCCGGTAGTAGGCGGCCAGCGCGGACACGAAGACGCTGGTCGTGTCGCCCTGGACGATGACCCAGTCCGGCCGCTCCCGCTCGAGCACCTTCTCCACGCCGAGCAGGGCCCGGACCGTGACGTCGCCCAGGCTCTGGCCCGGCTTCATTATATCGAGGTCGTGGTCGGGCCGGATGTCGAAGACGTCGAGCACCTGGTCGAGCATCGTCCGGTGCTGGGCGGTGACGAGCACGACCGTCTCGAACCGGTCCGCCCGGTGCTTCAGTTCCCTCACCAGCGGCGCGAGCTTGATCGCCTCGGGCCGGGTGCCGAAAGAAAGCAGGACCTTCATCTTCCGTCCCTCGGCCGCCTTCTCAGTGCGCTTCATTCCAGTTCCTTCCGCTCCCGACGTCGGCGACCAAAGGCACGTCCAGCGGCCAGGCCGCCTCCATCTCTTCGCGGACCATCTCCCGCGCCCGCTCGACCTCGCGGGCCGGGACCTCGAACAACAGCTCGTCGTGCACCTGCAACAGCATACCGGGTTCGATTCTTTCCGAACGCAGGCGCTCGTCAACCCGGAGCATCGCCCGCTTGATGATGTCCGCGGCCGAACCCTGCACCGGCGCGTTGATGGCCGCTCTCTGCGCGGCCTCGGCGACGTTCCGGTTGCGGTTGGTGATGGCCGGCACCGGCCGGATGCGGCCGGCCAGGGTCCGCACCTGTCCACGCTCGACCGCCTCGGCGGTCACCCGCTCGCGCCAGGCCGCGACCCCGGCGAAGCTCGCCATGTACGAGTCGAGGAACGCCCGGGCCTCGTCCCGGGAAAGCCCCATCCGCGAAGCGAGGCCATAGTCGCCCATCCCGTATATCAGGCCGTAGTTGACGACCTTGGCCAGCCGCCGGTGCTCGGCGGTGACCGCCCCGGGTTCGAGCCGGAACACCGCGGCCGCGGTGCGGGTGTGGATATCGTCGCCGGCCGCGAACGCCCGCCGCAGTTCCTCGTCGCCGGACAGGTGCGCGAGCACCCGCAGTTCGACCTGCGAGTAGTCGGCCGAGACCAGCGCCATCCCCTCGCCCGCAACGAACCCGGCCCGGACCCGGCGGCCGAGCTCACCGCGAATCGGGATGCTCTGCAGGTTCGGGTTCGACGACGAGAGCCGGCCGGTGGCCGCGCCGGTCTGGTTGAAGCGGGTGTGGATGCGGTGTGTCGCCGGGTCTGCGCAGGCGAGCAGGGGAAGCAGGTAACCCCCGCGCAGTTTAGCAAGCTCCCGAAAGCGCAGGACCCCGGACACGACCGGGTGCGCCTCGGCCAGCCCGGCCAGCACCGCCGAATCGGTCGAATAGCCGGTCTTGGTCTTCCGGCCGTGCGCCAGCCCCAGCCGCTCGAACAGCACGGTACCGAGCTGGCGCGGCGAGGCGAGATTGAACTTCTCCCCGGCCAACTCGCAGACCTCCTCCTCAATGGCCGCGACCTCGCGCCCGATTTCGCCGACCAGCTCCTCGAAATGGCCGACGTCAATCATCACTCCGCGCCGCTCCATCCGCGCCAACACCGGCACGAGCGGCATTTCCATCTCCTCCAGCACCGGGCGCAGGCCGGCCTCATCAATCGCCGGCTCAAGCGCCTCGCGTGCGGCCAGCACCGCCGCCGCGGCATCGGCCGCGCTCTCGCCGGGCGCGCGGCCCAGCACCTGCCCGGCGACCGCGGTAAGGTCATAGCTGCGCCGGTTCGGGTCCACCAGCCAGGCCGCGACCGAAACATCATACAGCGGCGGCGCGAGCTCCGACCCGGGCGCGAGCTCCTTCAGACCACAGCCCACCTTCAACGCACCGGGCGCGGCCAGCGCCCGGACGACGACGCTCTCCTCACCCGCCGGCACCGCCATCGCGCCGCCGGACCCAGGCGCGACCGCCCAGTTGCCCGCCCGGTCGCGGGCCACCGCCAGCACGCTCGCGGCTCGCACCAACTCCCGGTCGAAAGGCACGACCGCGACCGCCTCCGCGGCCGGGCCCAGTTCCAGGGCCAGCCTCCGGAAGCCAAGCTCCTCACACAGCACGCGCAGGGCCGCCCGGTCCGGCTCGCCCAGCCGCAAATCGTCCGGCCCGCAATCGAGCGGCACGCCGGTATCGAGCCGCACCAGCTCCCGGCTCAACTCGGCCTGCTCCCGCCGTTCGGCCACCTTCGGCTCGGCCTCGAGAATGCGGTCCAGGCTCCCGTGGCGTTCGAGCAGGGCCTGCGCCCGCTTCGGCCCGATGCCCGGCACGCCGGGCACATTGTCGCTCGTATCGCCGGTCAGCGCCAGGTAGTCAACCACCTGCCCCGGCCCCACGCCCAGCTTCGCACGCACCTCCTCCGGCCCGAAGGACTTGCCCAGCCACGGGTCGAAAACGGTCACGCCCGGGCCGACCAGTTGGAGCAGGTCCTTATCCGAACTCGCGACCGTCACCTCGAACCCGGCCGCCGCGCCGGCCTGCGCCAGCGTTCCCAGCACATCGTCGGCCTCAAAGCCCGGCACCGTGCAGGATCTGATGCCCCAAAGCTCCACCAGCCGCCGGATGACCGGCAACTGCTCGACCAGCTCATCCGGGGTCGGCGGGCGCTGGGCCTTATACTTCTCGAACCGCTCGTGCCGGAACACCCGCCCCGGCGCGTCGAACGCCACCGCGCAATGCGTCGGCGCCAGCTCCTCGACCATCTTGCGCAGGGTATTCGCAAACCCGAAGACCGCGGAAGTATTCCGACCCCCCGAATCCCTCAGCGGGTCGCGGACGAACGCGAAATGGCTCCGGTAGGCCACCGAGTGGCCGTCAACCAGCAGGAGCCGCGGCTTCACGCCCCGGCGCCGCGGCACTGCTCCCGGACCAGCGACTGGGCCCGGGCATACGCCTCGAACGACGAACCCGCATCCTGCCACCAGCCGGAAAGCAGGTCATACTCCAGCTCGCCCGCCTTGAGGTAGGCATTATTCACGTCGGTGATTTCCAGCTCGCCGCGGGCGGAAGGCTCAAGCGTCCGGACGATATCGAACACCCGCTCATCATAAAGGTAGCAACCGGTCACCGCGAACCGGCTCTCCGGCTTCTCCGGCTTCTCGACAATCCTCATCACCCGGCCCTCGCTCACCGTCGCGACGCCGAACCGCTCCGGGTCCGGCACTTCCTTGAGCAGGACCCGCGCGCCGCGGGCCTGGGTCGCAAACCGCTCCGCGAACGGCGCCAGGCTCTCCTCGAACAGATTATCGCCGAGCAGGACCATCACCCGCTCCCCCTCCACGAAATCCTCGGCCAGCGCCAGCGCCGCGGCGATCCCGCCCGAACCCTCCTGATAGGTATAGTGGATGCGCCGCAACCCGAACCCCCGGCCATTCTCCAGCAGGCGCAAAAAATCCCCCGCGCTGTTCCCGCCGGTCACGACAATCACCTCGCCGACCCCGGCCTCGACCAGCTTCTGAATCGGAAAGAACACCATCGGCCGGTCATAGACCGGCAGAAGATGCTTATTGGTAATCTTGGTAAGCGACCCCAGCCGCGTACCCAAACCTCCGGCCAGTACAACACCTTTCATCCCGCCCAGTATATTCCCGACGCCCGACCGGTCAACCTCCCCTCCCTCACCCGGTCACCTTGACGGCCGGTCACCTTCCCCTCTCATTGACACCACCCGCTCTCTCGCCTACAATGATTCACATCAGGTATCGGATGGAAACAGAAACCAGACCGCGGCCCGACCGGGAACCCGTCCCGACCCGGCCGAGTCCAACAACCAGGACCACAACCGGTCAAGACGACCTCACAACCGCGCCGGGAACAACCCCCTGCGCACAAACACAAAGGAGACAACGATGACCAGAGCAACCGTGCTGACGCTCGCCGTCTGCATCACGCTTGCCTGGGCGGTCCAGTCGGACCCCACCATCGCCCCCCGGGGCCTCACCCCGACGGCAATCCACCTCCCGGACGGACCCGCTGACGCAGAACTCGTCCCGGTCGGCACCGGCCTGCCCGCGGACCCGGCCGAAACCGACTGGGCGACGGTCGGCGGCCCGGGCCGCGAAATCCCGCAGGACGAAGCCACCATCCCCCTCACCCCCTTCATAGACTGGGGCGACGACAAACTCATCGCCGAACTCAGCAGTTCACCGACCTTCGGCAAACTCTCGGCCGACGTCGCGCCCAACGGCGACATCTACGTGTCGGACACCGGCAACAACCGCATCGCTGTGTTCTCGAGCCGCGGTGCGTTCAAGTTCGAGTTCGGTGGGTTCGGCGTGGCCAAGCCGGCGAGTGGCTTCCCGGTCACGTGGGAAGAGGGCCTGCTCAACTTCCCTCTCGGGCTGGATATCGCTGATGACGGCACGGTGTACGTGGCCGACTTCCAGAACGACTCGATCTCGGTGTTCGACG
>DSBX01000010.1 GCA_011049385.1 Caldifarciminota bacterium
CGTCAGGACCGGTCGGCCTGGAACCTGTTGCTCGAATTCGACCAAGTCCTCGGGCTCGGGCTGGAGAAGCTGTCGGCGACCGTCGCCGAGACGCCGGCCGAAGTCAGCCGGCTCGTCGAAGAACGCGAAGCCGCCCGCAAGGCGAAAGACTGGCCGACCGCGGACCGGCTCCGCGCCCGGCTCGCCGAACTCGGCTGGCAGGTCGAGGACACGCCCACCGGCCCGCGGCCTCGCCCCCTTGCTTGACTCGCCCGGCGGTTTTCATATCATTGCCGGTGAGAGAAATCCTGACAGGTATCCGTGGTTCCGTCCCTACGTGAAGTCTTGGACCCTCTCTCTTGACCCGGGCCCATAGCTCAGGTGGTAGAGCACTGTGCTGATAACGCAGGGGTCAGTGGTTCGAATCCACTTGGGCCCATGACCATGAAGCGCGGCAACGTGATTCTGCTCGTCGTGGCCGCTGTCCTGCTTGTCATCGGAGTCCCCTTCGTCCTGCTGCTGGCGGTGCTGGCCGCCGTGCCTTCGAGCAGAACCCTGCCGGAGTTCGGTCCCGGCATCGGCTATCTCACCGTCGAAGGCACGATAACCGACTCACGGCTCTTCATCCGCGACCTCAAGTCCCTCGAACAGAACCCGCTGGTCAAGGCCCTCCTCATCCGCATTGACAGCCCGGGCGGGGTCGTAACCCCTTCCCACGAAATCTACTCCGAAATCGTCCGCGTCCGCGACGCCGGGACCCCGGTTGTCGCTTCACTCGGGACGATCGCCGCTTCCGGCGGCTACTACATCGCCTGCCCGGCGGACCTGATTGTCGCCAACCCGGGCACGCTGACCGGCTCAATCGGCGTGATAATGGAGTTCCCGGTCGTGGACCGGTTGCTGGACAAAGTCGGCATCGGCGTCGAAGTGGTGAAATCCCGCGAGCACAAGGATATCGGCTCGCCCTTCCGACGCATGACCCCGGCCGACCGCGCGCTCCTCGAAGGCCTTGTCCTGGACGTCTACGAGCAGTTCATCGAGATAGTGAGCCTGGAACGGGAAATGTCCGACGCCGAAACCCGGCGCATTGCCGATGGCCGGGTGCTGACCGGGCGGCAGGCACTGGCCGCCGGGCTGGTTGATACCCTCGGCACGCTGGAGGATGCCCGACGCTTCTGTGCCGAGTTGGCCGACCTCAAGTCCCCGGCCCGTCTCATCCATCCCCGCCGCCGGTTCAGCCTGCGGTTGACCGACCTCTTGGAGGTCACCGCCGAGCGTGCCCTGGGACTGCCCCGCTTCCCGCGCCTGAGTTTCGTCTGGCCCTGAGTCGTCAATCCTCCCCCTTGCCGACCCGCTCTACACAAGGGCCCGGGGCAAAGCCCCGGGCCCTTGAAGGTTACTCCGCCCACTAGCGCCGCGGCTGGCGGGTCAGCTTCCGGTACTGCCGAAGCGCACTACTGTAGGCGGTCCGGGCATCGGTCAGCTTCGTCATCACCGCGTCGAGCTTCTCCGCCTGGCGCGCCTCATTCAGCACGCCCCGGGCGTCCGCTATCTGCTGTGCAATGGCGTCGAACGCGGATGGGTCCTGACCCGGTTGCAGGCCCGCACGTGAGTCGGCAACCCGCCTCTCCAGTTCGCCCAGCCGCCCACTGACGACTTCAACCTGGCGAAGCGCTCCCTCGATGCTGGACGCCGGTGGCCTGCGGCCGGTAGCAACCAGGAATATGACTCCGACCAGAACCACCACACCAATCACGGTCCAGACTACAGCCCGTGTCTTCACGATTTCCTCCCGACCGGTCGTCGGTCAAGCACGTACGGCATCCAATCGCCCCGGAGTGCTCCCGAGTCTTCGTCTGCGTCCTGCGGCCCCGCGCACCCGACGGACACCGACACACCTGCGCATCGCCTCAGAACCGAAGAGTCTGTTTGCCGCTGTTACTCGAACTCCTTGAGGATGTCCTGTGCCGCCCGGTAGGCCGCGTTTGCTTCTTCTCTGAGCTTCCGCAGTTCTACCTGGTCGCTGACATTCTGCATCCTCTGCAGTACTTCCCGGGTTGTGGCCAGGAGTTGGTCAACCTGGGCAAGCTCCTCTTCAACCTCGGCCCCGAAATGGTCGCGCACGTCAACCGCCTTGCGCTCGATCTTGCCGAGCTGTTTCTCGGTATTGCGGATGAAAGCCCGCGCATCGATCGGCTTGTTGTCCTCCTGCTGACCGGTCAACAGCACGATCCCGAGTACCACCACCACCACGCCGATCAGGATCAGACCGACTATCCGTCCTTTGCTCAGAGCCATTGCTCCTCCTTTTGCTGGTTAGCCGCTTCCGCAGCACTTCTTGTACTTCCTGCCCGAACCGCACGGGCAGGGGTCGTTCCTTCCTACCTTCTTCTCCTCCCGGCGCATCGGCCGCGACTCGGCCTGCGCCGGGCCTCCACCGGGTACGCCGGTCGCCGGCTTGTGGGCATGAAGCCCGCGGGCCGGCGCCCGCCGCCTCGGCTCATCCGCCGTTCGAACCTGGGCCCGGAACAGCAGGGTGACCGCCTCCCGCTGAAAGTCGGTCATCATCTGCTCGAACAGCCGAAAAGACTCCCGCTTGTATTCCACCAGCGGGTCCTTCTGACCGTACGCCCGAAGCCCGATTCCCTCACGCAGCCCGTCCAGTGCATACAGGTGGTCACGCCATTTGGCATCAACCGTCCTGAGGAACACGTGACGGCAAAGCTGCCCCAAGAGCTCAGAACCCAGTTCCGAAAGCCGCTCATCATACCTGCGGGATGCCGTTGCTGTCAAGCGTTGAATGACGTCCTCGACTCGCAGTGAACCGCGCTCCTCGGGCGTGATTCCCGGGTCAACAAGGAAGACGAGCTGGAACTCGCCGGTCAGCACATCCCAGTCCCACTCGTCCGGTCGCCGACTGCCGCCCGCCGCCTTCGCGACCAGCGAGTCAACCAGGCCGGATACGACCTCCTCAAAGACCGGCCGGGCGTCGTCGCCGCCCAGTATCGCGTCGCGCAGGGTGTAGACGACCTCGCGCTGACGGTTCATCACGTCGTCGTACTCTAGCAGGTGCCGGCGAATCTCGGCGTTGCGGATTTCGACCCGCTTCTGGGCATTGGATATCGCCCGGGTCACCAGCCCGTGCTCGATCGGCTCATCCTCCTTCGCCCCGAACCGGTCCATTATCGAGGCGACCCGCTCCGACCCGAACAGCCGCATCAGGTCGTCCTCCAGCGACAGGTAGAACCGTGACGAACCCGGGTCGCCCTGCCGGCCGCTCCGACCGCGCAACTGGTCGTCAATCCGGCGCGCCTCGTGCCGCTCGGTGCCGATGATATAGAGCCCGCAGGGGACGTCTTCCTTGCACCGACCCGGCTCCTCCTCCCAGTAAGCGCACGGACCATCGCCGGAAACGAGGTAACAACCCTCGCCCTTGACCACGCCCTCGCCGAGCTTGATGTCGGTGCCGCGACCGGCCATGTTCGTCGCGATCGTCACCGCGCCCGGCCGGCCGGCCATGGCGACGATATCCGCCTCGCGCTGATGATGGCGGGCGTTCAACACTTCGTGGTTGATGCCCCGGCGGCGAAGCATCCGGGATATCACCTCCGAAGTCTCGACCGAGGCGGTGCCGACCAGCACCGGCCGGCCGGCCTCGTGGGAAACGGCGATGTTGTCAATCACCGCGTCATACTTCGCCTTGCGGGTCTTATAGATGACGTCCGCGTAATCCACCCGGCGGACCGGCTCGTTGGTCGGGATCTCGACCACGTCCAACTTGTAGGTGGCGTAGAACTCGTTCGCCGCGGTCATCGCCGTGCCGGTCATCCCGGCCAGCTTCTGATACATCCGGAAGTAGTTCTGGAGGGTGACGGTCGCGAAAGTCTGGGTCTCACTCTGGACCGTGACGTTCTCCTTGGCTTCGAGCGCGCCGTGCAGGCCGTCCGAGAACCGCCGGCCCGGCATCAACCGGCCGGTGAACTCGTCCACGATCATCACCTTGCCGTCCTGTACCACGTAGTCGACGTCCTTCTCGAAGAGTGAGAACGCCTTGAGCAGGGCCTGGATGCTGTGCAGGGTATCGCTCCGACGGGCGTAGGCCTGGTACACCCGTTCCCGCTCCGCCGCCTTCTCCTTCACGCTCAGCTTCTCATCACGGTCAACACGGTCGAGTTCCTCGGAGAGTTCGGGCAGGACGAACGCCGCCGGGTCGTCCGGCGCCAGCACCGCGCGGCCCTGGTCGGTCAGGCCGATGGAATGGGTCTGCTCGTCAATGACGAAGTAGAGCTCCTCGTCAATGGTGTGGAACGACTTGTCGCGGATGAACGCCCGCTCGGTCATATCCACCATCCGCTTCACGCCCTCCCGGCGTTCCAGCTTCGTCAGCCGCTTGTTCTTCGGCGCCCCGCGCCGGGCCTGAAGCAGTTTCACCGCGGCATCCGCCTCCCTGCCCTCGTCGAGCATCTTCTCCGCGTCCTCGACCATCCGGTTGACGAGCAGGTTCTGCTTGGAAAACAGCGAGCGCACGAGCGGGGTCAACCGGTCGTAGCCCTTGTCCTCAGACTCGACCGCGCCGGAAATGATGAGCGGGGTCCGGGCCTCGTCAATCAGGATCGAGTCCACCTCGTCCACGATTACGTAATGATGCCCGCGCTGGACCTTGTCCTCCAGCCGCTGGACCATATTGTCGCGCAGGTAGTCGAACCCGAATTCGTTGTTCGTGCCGTAGGTGACGTCGGCCCGGTACATCGGCTGGCGCTCCTCCGGGTCCATCCCCTGCTGGATGACGCCGACGGTCAGCCCCAGCGACTCGTAGACCGGTCCCATCCATTCGCGGTCGCGCCGAGCCAGGTAGTCATTGACCGTCACCAGGTGCGCGCCCTTCTTCGTCAGCGCGTTCAGGTACAGCGGCATCGTCGCGACCAGCGTCTTGCCCTCCCCGGTCCGCATCTCGGCAATCCTGCCCTCGTGCAGGACGATGCCGCCGATGAGCTGGACGTCGAACGGCACCATGTTCCACTTCTGCATCGTGTCCGCGACCGGCCACTCCTTATCGAGCAGGAAGGTGCAGGCCCACTTCACGAGGGCAAACGATTCGGGCACGAGGTCATCGAGCGGTTCGCCGTCGGCGACGCGCCGAACCAGGTCCTCGGTCTTCGCGGGCAGGTCGGCGGCGGAAACGCCCTTCAGGCTCTCATAAACGGCACTGATATCCTCAACGCGGCTCCACAGCCGCTTGAGTTCACGCTCATTCTTGGTACCGAAGAGCTTGCCGAAGATGACATCAAACATCCCCTTGTGATTCTACGGCTTGGCCTGAGAGTGTCAAGCGCACTTTGCTCCCTGCTCTCGCACACATCCCCGTGTCATCCGAGGACGCCAACCGGGCCTTCCGGCTTCTCGCCCGGCCGCTTGACATCAGTAACCCTCAAACTACGCTATCGTGAACGCTACCGAGAGGAGACCACGTGTTTGACGAACTGAAGAAACTGCTGGCCCGGGCGGAGGCGGACTACGCCGACATCCGCTACGAGGTCAAACGAGAGACCGCAATCAGCTACAGCGGCCGGGAGCTGACCGGACTGTCCGCGAGCTCGGCGGACGGGTACGTGCTCCGGGTGCTGAAGGACGGCGGGCTTGCCTCCGTCGCCTTCACCCGGCTTACCGACGCGGAGCAGGCGCTCGCGACCGCAACCGCCAACGCCGGCATCATCGGCCGGGCGGCGAAGGAACCGGTGCGGCTGGCCGAAACCGAGGTCGTTCAAGACGACGTCCGGCCGGAGTTGGACGAAGACCCGCGCAAGCTGACGGTGGAAGAGAAGCTTGCGCTCCTGAAGAAGTACAACGACATCGCCCTCGATCACGAGAAGGTCGCCACCACCAGCCTCGCCTACTCCGACCTCATCCGCGAGAAGCATTTCCTCAGCACCGAAGGCAGCCGGGTGCGCGAGGAGTTGGTCACGGTCCGGATTTCCGGCGGCATCATCACCCGGGAGGGCGGCCTGACCCAGAGCGTGCGGGTCGGGATGGGCGGCAGTGACGGGCTGGGTTCCCTGCGCGGCCGCGAGGCGCTGGTCGAGGAGCGGAAGAAGCTGGCGGTAGACCTGCTGACTGCGGAGCCGATCAAGGGCGGGACCTACCGGGTGGTGCTGGACCAGCGGCTGGCCGGCGTCTTCACCCACGAGGCGTTCGGTCACTTCTCGGAGGCGGACCTGATTGAAGACTCGCCGACAATGCGGGCGAAGATGCAGCTCGGCGCCGAACTGGGCACCGGCGTGCTGTCCATCAAGGACGACCCGACCGTGCCGCACCAGCTCGGTCACTACCGCTACGACGACGAGGGAGTCCGGGCCCGGCCGACGCAGTTGATGAAGGACGGCGTCCTCACCGGCCGCCTGCATTCGCGCCGGACCGCGGCCGCGCTGGGCGAACCGCTCTCCGGCCACTGCATCGCCGAGGACTACCGCTACGCGCCGATTGTCCGGATGGGCAATATCTTCATCGAGCCCGGCAGGGACAGCCTCGAAGGCCTGCTCGAACGGCTGGGCGACGGCCTGTACCTCTGCAACGCGATGGGCGGGCAGACTTCGGGCGAGAACTTCACTTTCGGAGCTCAATACGGGTTCGAGGTCAAGGCCGGCAAGCGGGCGAAGATGCTCCGGGACATCAACATCTCGGGCAATCTGTACAGCACTCTGAAGAGCATCACCGGCATCGCCGACGACCTGACGCTGGGAGAAGTGGGCGGGTGCGGCAAGGGCCAGACGAATGTCCGGTCCTGCTACGGAGCGCCCCATGTGCTGGTCGAGAACGTCGTCATCGGAGGCAGATAATGGAAAGACTGCTTGAGATCGCCCGCCGCAAGGCCTACCAGGCCGAGGTCTTCTCGCAGGCGACCGTCTCGGACGGGGTCAGCTTCGAGAATGGCAAGTTCAAGGACGTCGAAAGCTCGATGCTGTCGGGCGTCGGGCTGCTGCTGTTGCGAAGCGGCCGGCTCGGGATGGCCTATACCCGGAACCTGGTTGACCGGGAGGAACTGGTGAGCAATGCGCTCGCCGCGCTTGCCGGCGGGGTCGAGGCCGATTACGAGCTCGCCCCGGCCGTGGAACTGCCTGGACTTGATACCTACGACCCGGCCATCGAAAAGCTGGACAACGCCGGACTGGTCGCGGAGAGCAACCGCATCCTCGATGCGCTCAAACCGCGCATGAAGGCGCAGCTCAACGTGTCGGCCGCCAGGAGCATCAGCACGGTCCGGGTGCTGAACAGCGCCGGCTTCGACCGAACCGTCCGCAGTTCGTCCTACCACTGTTACTTCGCGGCTTACTACCCGGGGTCCTATGCCTCGGTTTCCCGGTACGTGACCGGCAAGGATTTCCGGGCCGCAACGGACGAGGAACTGGAGTACGTGGTCGCCACCTACAATGCCTCGGAGAGAGAAGTAAAGGCCAAGTCCGGGCCCACCAAGGCGCTGTTCCTGCCCATGAGCGTGTACGCGCTCATCTGGCGGTTGACCGCGGCCACGACCGGCCGGTCGGTGTACGAAAAAGTCTCGCCGTTGCGGGAGAAGGTCGGGGAGCAGGTGCTGAGCCCGCTACTGACCCTGACCGACGCACCGCTCGACGATACCTGGCCGGGCGCGCGTTCATTCGATGACGAGGGTACACCCTGCATGAACCGGGCGCTGTTCGAGCGGGGGGTCCTGCGCGGGTTCTACACCGACCGCTACTACGCCTGGAAGCTCGGGACCCGGCCGACCGGCAACGGCTGGCGTTCGGGTATCACCTCGCGGCCCTCGCCGGACCTCGGACACCTGCGCATCGAACCGGGCCGGCATTCGCTCGCGGAACTGCTCAAGGAGATGGGCACCGGGGTGATCGTAGCCGGCGTGCTGGGCGCACATTCGGGCAATATCCTGAACGGCGATTACTCTATCGGGCTGTCACCCGGTCTCTGGGTCGAGAACGGCGAAATCGCGGGTCACGTCAAGGACGCGATGGTCGCGGGCAACGTCTACGAGGACCTCAAGCGGGTGGTCGCGGTCGGCGACCGGCTGGAGGATGCGCACATGGGCCGGTTCCCGGCGCTGTTGCTCGACGGCGTGAACTTTGCGACACGGGGCTGACCGGTGCCGCCGCGTTCGGGCTCTCTCGTCCTGCTGTTGCTGGTGCTGGCCGCTTGTGACCAACCGCTGAAGCTGGTGCCGCGCGAAGAGGCGATCCCGGCCGACGCGGTCAAGATGACCCCGGAGAGCGACACTTGGCCGCCGATTCTGCATTCCGACGAATGGGAACAGCCGGTGCCGATGCCCGGGCCGGTCAACACCGCCGGGGCCGAGGACTCCCCCTTCATCACCCCGGACGGGGAATGGCTCTTCGTCTGGTTCACGCCCGACGTCCGGGTACCGGCCGAGAAGCAACTCCTCGACGGCGCGACCGGCATCTACTGGTCGAAGCGAGTCGGCGGAAGCTGGACCGAACCAACGCGCGTGGTGCTCCATGACGACCTGTCGCTCGACGGTGCCCAGTTCGTCCACGGCGATACAATGTGGTTCGCGTCGGCCCGGACCGGCAACTACCGGGAGCTGGACTACTACACCGCGGTCCTGCGCGGCGACCGATGGACCGGGGTCCACAACGCCGGCCCCCAACTCAACCGGGACTACGCCATCGGGGAGATACATATCTCGGCCGACGGCCGAACGCTGTACTGCCACCGGGAGGCAAGCGAGGGCGGTTACGGCGGGATGGACCTGTGGTCTCTGACCCGCAACCCGGAGGGCTGGGCCCCGCCGCAGAACCTCGGCCCGACAATCAACACCGCGGCCGAGGAGGGCTGGCCGTTCCTGTCCGAGGACGGGAACCAACTCTGGTTCACGCGCTCAAACTACGAAGGACAGACGAC
This sequence comes from Caldifarciminota bacterium, assembly GCA_011049385.1. Lineage (GTDB taxonomy): Bacteria > Hydrothermota > Tepidihabitantia > Tepidihabitantales > Tepidihabitantaceae > DSBX01. Next base: position 8,884 of record DSBX01000010.1, read on the forward strand.
ACCGGGCCCCTCCGTATTCCGTTCCCGGAAGTTGCCGAACGGCGAGTGGGGTGAGCCGGAGCTGATTCTCTCCCGGTTCGCGGGCGAGCCGACGCTGGACCGGCAGGGCAACCTCTACTTCGCGCACCACTACTTCACCGGCACTGACCCGATCCGGATGATCGAAGCCGACATCTACGTCTGCCACCGCAAGCGGTAGATAGGAGGACAGATGACGGTACAGGAAGCAATCAAGCAACGCCGGGCCTACCGCTCGCTCACCCCGGTCGAAATCACCGACGAAACCCTGCACGAACTGGCGCACGCGGCGGTTCTCGCGCCGACCTGTTTCAACAACCAGCCGGCCCGTTTCGTGTTCGTGCGCGACCCGGAACAGCTTGAGGCGATGAAGCTGGTCTACAGCAAGGGTAACGCCTGGTGCCACGCCGCCTCCCTGGTGATTGCGGTCTGCGCCGAGAAAGGCGACGACTGTGTCATCCGTGACCGGGAGTACTACCAGTTCGACACCGGCCTCCAGACCGCATTGCTGATTCTGCGGGCGACCGAATTGGGGCTGGTAGCGCACCCGATTGCCGGCTACAGCCCGAAGAAGACCCGGGCCGCCCTCGGCATCCCGGACCGGGTCGCGGTCGTGACGCTGGTGCTGGTCGGCAGGCATGCCGGCACGCCCAGCCCGGTGCTCTCCAAGGAACAACTGGCATCCGAGCGCAAGCGGCCGGAGCGGCTGTCTTTCGACAAGATGGCGTTCCTCGAACGCTGGCCCGCGGAACCTGAGGAGGGGGGCTGATGCTCATACGGAAACTGCACAGGTTCATCGGCGCGATTGTCGGACCGCTTCTGCTCATGACCGGCACTGCCGGCCTGCTGACAATCGCGGACTACTTCAACCCCACCGTCTTCCGGATGCACAACTGGCGCATCGTCGGACGCTGGCTGGGTATCGTAGTGGCAAGCGGGCTGACACTGCAGGTAACCACCGGCTTCATCCTCCTGGTCCAGCTCCGGCTCCAGCAGTTCAGACGCTGGCGCCGAAAGCGTGCGGCTCGGTCCGCAGGCTACTAGGTATGGAGGAACCGGGCAAAGTCGTCGCGGTCCGGGACGGCCGGGTCGAGGTGGAAATCGAACCCGGGCCGGCCTGCGACCGCTGCGGCGCTTCCGGCTTCTGCAACTGGACCGGCAAGCGCAGTCGGCTGGTCCTGGCCCACAACAAGACCGGGGCCCGGGTAGGCGATGAGGTCATCGTCACGACCCCGGATGCGGGCCGGTTCGGCTCCGCCGGGCTGGTCTTCGGCCTGCTCGGAGGGATGATGGCGCTGGGCATCGTCATCGGGTTCCTGCTCCGGGGTGATGCCGGCGCCGCGATCCTGGCGGGCGTCGGGCTTGTCCTTGGCTTCGTCCTGCTCAAACTCATTGATGCTCGGCGCCTGCGCACCGGGCATAACCTGCCGGTCGTCGTCCGCCGGTGCCGGCAGACCGACCCTGATTGACAATTCCCGGCCAGCACGTATCTTAGACAGATGGTCGAGACAGTCACCAGACCCGCTTCGGACGGGGGGCAGCTTCAACCCGTACCGGCGGCACTGCCGGTTCCCGATGACGAGCTCGTCCGCCGGGCCCAGGCCGGCAAGACCGAAGCCTTCGAGGAACTGGTCCGGCGCCACGAGCGCAAGGTCTACAACATAGCCTACCGAATGCTCGGCAACCCTGAAGACGCCAGCGAAGCCCTGCAGGACACCTTCCTCCGCGCTTACCGCTTCCTGCATCGCTTCCAGTTCAAGGCCCAGTTCTTCACCTGGCTCTACCGCATCGCCACCAACGTCAGCCTGACCAAGCTCCGGCGCCGCAAGTCGCCGGTGGTGATGTCGCTGGACCAGCCGGTCGGCGACTCCGGCGATATGGTCTTCGAGATCCCGGACGACCAGTTCAGCCCGGACCTGCTCTTCAAACGCCGCGAGCTTCAGCGCAAGCTCCAGCAGGCGGTGGACGAACTGCCCGAGGACTACCGCACCGTCGTGGTGTTGCGCGACCTCGAGGGCCTGAGCAACGAGGAAGTCAGTAAAGTCCTGAACCTGACCGTCGCCGCAGTCAAATCGCGACTACACCGCGGACGGCTGGCGTTGAGAAGCAAGCTGGAGAGCCACTTATGACCACCGACGACGCAACCCGGCCCGAAGAGCACGAGGAACTCGCGATTGAGTGCTCGGCGTGCGCCGAACTCATGGACCTGATTGCCGAGTACCTCGACGACAGCGAGACGGTCGAGATGCGCCGGGCCCTGATGGAACACGCGACAACCTGCGACCACTGTGCCCGACTGCTATGGTCAATGCGCCGGGTCGTCGCCACCTGCCGGACCGAAGCCGGCAGCGACGTCCCGGGCGAAACTCACATCCGACTCTGGCAGGTTCTTGTCGAGGAGTTTCGGGCCGAGTGCAAACCGGACGAACGCGAAGCGTCGGACGTTCTCGATCAACCCGCAGACCGAGAAGCCTGAGACCAGGCTCCTGACCCATGCGCATCCTCGTAGCGATGAGCGGCGGGGTTGACTCTTCGGTCGCGGCCGCGCTCCTGCGCACAGACGGCCACGAAGTCATCGGCGTGACGATGCGGCTGGCCGACGAGGACCCGTCGTTGCGGCCAACCGGTGCCGCCGAACGCGGTTGTTGCGGCGTCCGCGCGATTGAAGATGCCCGCCGGGTTTGCGCCCGGCTCGGAATCCCGCATTACCCGCTCGACTTCTGGGAGGCAATGGAGAGCGAGGTCATCGCCGAGTTCTGCGCCGAGTACGCCCGGGGCCGGACCCCGAATCCCTGTATCCGTTGCAACGACATCCTCAAGTTCCATATCCTGCTCGGCCGGTTGGCCGAGTTCAAAGCCGATCGGCTGGCGACCGGGCATTACGCCCGCATCGTGCCGGTCAACGGCAGCTTCCAACTGCGCCGGGCCGCGGACCGCAGGCGCGACCAGAGCTACTTCCTCTACCGCTTCACGCAGGAACAGCTCGCCCGGGTCATCCTGCCGCTCGGCGAACTGACGAAGGATGAAGTCCGCGCGCAGGCCGGCTCGCTCGGCCTGCCGGTTGCCGACAAGCCCGACAGCCAGGAAATCTGCTTCGTGCCCGGTGACGACTACCCGATCTTCCTGCGCAAGCGCCGGCCCGGGCTCTTCCGGCCCGGTCCGGTGAAGGACGAAACCGGCTGCGAACTCGGTCGCCACAACGGCATCGCCGGCTTCACCATCGGCCAGCGCAAGGGTCTCGGCCTGCCGCTGGGCGAGCGGCGCTACGTTGTCCGACTCGAACCGGAAACCGCAACCGTCGTGCTCGGCCCCGAGTCGTCGGCGTACGGAACAACGGCGGAGCTCGAGGCGGTGACCTGGGTCGCCGGTTGTCCGCCCGCCGAGAGATTCCGGGCCCGGGTCCGAATCCGCAACCAACACCCGGCCGCCCCGGCGCTGGTTCACGTCGAACCAGACCGGTCCCTGGTGACCTTCGACAGGCCGCAATGGGCTCTGACCCCCGGCCAGGCCGCGGTCTGCTACGATGACGACCGCGTGCTCGGCGGCGGCACCATCGCCCGGACCGGGAATGCCCGGCCCGCTGCCCGCGTAACTGGAAACTGAATGCCCGCACCGCAGACTGACAGTCCGCCCCCAAGGGAGGTATCATGACCGCTCTACTGGTTGCCCTCGCGCTCGGCGCGAGTTCCACGATTGACTCCGTCGTCGTCTACCCGAACCAGGTCGTCGTCGTCCGCTCGGCCCAGGTTTCGCTCAGCGGCTCCGGCACGCTAGAGTTCGCCGGCCTGCCCGGTGCGCTCGACGACAACTCGGTCCGCGTCCGATGCCCGGGCGCACGCATTGGCGAGGTCCAAGTTCGCCGCGGCTACGAAGCCGAGCCGACTCCGGCGGTCCGCCAGCTCAAGGAAGAGGTCGAGAAGCTCGATCTTGCGCTCAAGACCCTGGACAACGAAGCCGAAGTCCTCAAGGCCCAGACCGAGTTCCTCGGCTCGATCAAACTCGGCGCGCCCGAGCTCATCGGCAAGGAACTCCAGCAGGGCCGAGTCTCCAGCGAAGCCTGGCGCAATGCCCTGTCCTTCATGGCCGCCGAGCTGAGCCGGGTCAAGCGGCGCCAGCTCGCACTCGAATCGGAACGCAAGGAAGTTGAGGAAAAACTGAAGGCGGCCCGGGCCGAGTACGAAGCCACCCGCGCCGCGGTCGAGAATCGCAAGACGCTCCGGTTCGACTACTCCGCGAATGCGGGCAACTACCGCGTCGAGTTCAGCTACGCGGTCCCCAACGCGGCGAGTTGGTCTCCTTGGTACGAACTCCGCGCCCGGCCGGACCGCGACGCGGTCGAACTTGCCTACCACGCCCGGCTCAGCCAGCGCACCGGCGAGGACTGGAACCGGGTCCGGGTCGTGCTCTCGACCTCCACGCCCCGGTTCGGGCTGGTTGCGCCCGAACCGCAGGCCTGGCAGGTCTCGCTCCTCGAGCCGGAAAGCTACGTACGCCGGGCCAAGGCAATGCCCGAAGGCATCATGATGGCCCCGGGCGCGGCATACGATGCCGGCGAGATCATGGACGAGGTCTTCGTTGAACCGGTCGAGACCGGGATATCCCTCCAGTACGCCATTCCCGGCCGGGTCAGCCTCGCCAGCGGCGAACCGGCCCGCAAGCTCGAGCTCGCCCGCAGCACCCTGCCCGCGGAGTTCGGCCACTATGCCCTCCCCCGCTCCCGCGAACAGGCCTTTCTCCAGGGCCGGATGGTCAACAGTACCGGACTCGTCTACCTCGCCGGCCCGGCCAGCACCTTCGTCGGCGACGAGTTCACCGGTTCGACCCGCCTGTCGGCAATCGCGCCCCAGGAGTCAACCGAAGTCAGCTTCGGTATTGACGAGCGCGTCAAGGTGAGCCGCGAACTGGTCCGGACCTTCAAGTCCAGGAGCGGGTTGCTCGGCCGCACCGAAAAGGCCCGGTTCGCCTACCGCATCACCGCCGAGAACTACCACTCGAAACCGGCGACCGTTCGCCTTGTCGAGCAGGTCCCGGTCTCGCGTCAGCAGGAAGTCAAGGTCAAGGTGACGAGGGTCGAACCGGCCGCTTTGACCGTTGACGCCGACCAGGGACTCTACACCTGGGAGCCGACCCTGTCCGACGGCGAGAAACGCCGCTTCGAGGTCGAGTTCGAAGTCGAGTACCCGACCGGCCGCCGCGTCCAGGGGCTGTTCTAGGAACCCGGCCGACCGGGCCGGGCTAGTCCAGCAGTGCCGTCAGCTCGCGGCAGATGTTCTCGTTGGTGAAGCCGCGGATGTCAATCGCCGAGCATCGGCAGTTGGCCGCGCACGCACCACAGCCCTTGCAGAGCGCTTCGTTGACCACCGCGGAGCGGGTGCCGAAAGTCTCGTTGACAACCTTGACCTCTATCGCCCGGTAAGCGCAGAGCGTCTCGCACATCCGGCAGGCGGTGCATCGTTCCCGGTCCACGTGGGCGACCGTTGCTTCCGCCTCGAGCGTGTCGCGGCTCAGTACTGTCGCGGCCCGGCCCGCCGCGGCCCGGGCCTGCGCTACCGCCTCGTCAATGAACTTCGGGAAATGCGCCAACCCGGCCATGTACACACCCTCGGTCGCGAAATCCACCGGCCGAAGCTTCATGTGCGCCTCGAGGAAGAACCCGTCCGCGTTCAGCGGCACCTTGAGCATCATCGCCAGTTCCTTCGCGCCGGCCCGCGGCACGATGCCCGAGCTCAGGGCGAGGATGTCGGGCCGGAACCGGATGCGACGGCCCAGTATCGGGTCGCGCACGGTTACGATTGGCCGGCCGTCCTCAACCCTCACCTCGGGCTTCTCCTCCGGGGTGTAGCGGATGAAGACGACTCCCAACCCTCGTGCCCGGCGGTAATGCTCTTCTCGCAGACCGTAGGTACGGATATCCCGGTAGAGGACGTGGACTTCCGTCTCCGGGTTCAACTCCTTGAGCGCAATCGCGTTCTTCACCGCCTCGGCACAGCAGATGCGCGAGCACCAGGGCCGCTTGGGCTCACGCGAGCCGACGCACTGGATCATCACGACCGAACCGGGCCGTTCGGTCTTCGGGTTGCGGCGGTAAGCCTCGACCATCTCCTCCAGCTGCCGCTGGGTGATGACACAATCACTCGCGCCATACTGGTACTCGGTCGGCTGACGATATTCGGCCCCGGTCGCAACCACGACCACGCCGTGCTCATACTCCATCGGCTTGTCCGCACCGCGGACGTGGAATGTCGTCCGGTAGTTACCGACAAAGCCGTCAATGCCGTCGAGAGCGACATTGGTGTGGACCGCGATGCGCGAATGCTGTTTCGTCCGTTCGATGGTCGCCTTGAGCCGTGCACGGACATCGTCGCCCTCTGCGGTCGTGAATATCGAGAGCGCCTGACCACCCAACTCCGCCTCGCGCTCCAGCAGACAGACATCGAAACCCTCATCGGCTATGGCCAGCGCCGAAGTCAGACCGGCGATACCGCCGCCCAGCACCAGCGCCGCCTTCTTGACCGGCAGTTTGACCTTGGGCAGGGGCGACTGGCGCACGACCCGGGCGATGGCCGCGCTGACCAACTCCCTGGCCTTGGCGGTCGCCTGCTCCGGTTCCTTCATGTGCACCCATGAACACTGATCCCGAATGTTGGCCATCGCGAACAGGTGCGGATTGAGACCGGCCTCGGCCAGCGTTGCCTGGAACAGCGGCTCGTGGGTGCGCGGCGAGCAAGAGGCGATCATCACCCGGTTGAGCCGATGCTCGCGGATAAGCTCTTTCAGCCGCTCCTGGGTATCGCCCGAGCAGGAATAGAGGTTCTCGTCCGCATAGACCACGAAGGGCAAAGTCTTCACGTGCTCAACCACCGCCGGCACGTCCACGACCCCGCCGATGTTCACCCCGCAGTGACAGATGAAAGCGCCGATGCGCGGCGCTTCGCCCCGGACATCACGCTCAGGCGGCAGTTCCTCGGCTACCGCATCCTTGCCGCGCACCTCGGCCAGCACCGACTCGACCGCCGCGGCCGCACCGGAAGCGCCGGTCACCGTCTCGGGAATCGCCATCGGCGACTGGAAACTGCCCGCCACGCTGATACCCGGCCGCGAGCTTGCGACCGGGTCCCAGTTGTCGCCGGCCACGAACCCGAAGCGGTCGAGCTTGATATCGAGCCGGCGGCCGAGTTCGACCATCTCCGCGGGCGGCACCAACCCGCAAGACAGCACGACCATGTCGAAGCGCTCCGCGCCCGCACCCGCATCGCTGGCGTAGCGGACGACGAGGTCCCGGGTCCTCTGGTCCTCGCGCACCTCCGGCACCCGGGCCCGGACCAACCGGACGCCATACTGCTTCTCTGCCCGCTCGACGTAGCGGTCGAAATCCTTGCCGTAGGACCGCATGTCCATATAGAAGACCGTCGGCTCGACCGAACCCATGTGCTCGCGGGCAATGACCGCCTCCTTGACCGCGTACATACAGCACATCGCCGAGCAGTAGCCCTTCTCAACCGATTCGTCGCGCGAGCCGACACACTGGAGCCAGGCGATTCGTTCCGGCTTTCGGCCGTCGCTGGGCCGCTGAACGTGGCCCGAGAACGGACCTGAAGCGGACAAGATGCGCTCAAACTCGAGGCTGGTGACGACGTTGGGATAGCGGCCGTGACCGTACTCCCGGCGCAGGGCGGTCGGGGCGACCTGCGAGCCGGCCGCGACCACGACCGCACCGACCCGGACCGAAACCTCTTCATCCTGCTGGCCGTACTCGATTGCGCCGGCCTTGCAGTTCTTAGCACAGGCGCCGCACTTGTCCCGGACTAGCTTGAGGCAGTGCTTCGCGTCAATCATCGGCGCGTTGGGCACCGCCTGCGCGTAGAGCCGGTAGATCGCCCGCCGCTCGGAAAGGCCGCCTTCGAAATCGTTGGGCAGTTTCACCGGGCACTTGGCGAGGCAGTCACCACAGCCGGTGCACTTGTCGAGGTTGACATACCGGGCGCGGCGCAGGAGCCGGACCGTGAAGTCGCCGGCCTCACCCTCAATGCCCAGCACCTCGGTCAGCGTCAGCAGTTCGATGTTGCGGTGCCGGGCCGCGACGACGAGCTTCGGCGACAGAATGCACATCGAACAGTCGTTGGTCGGGAAAGTCTTGTCGAGCATCGCCATCACCCCGCCGATACCGGGCTGGCGCTCGACCAGGTAGACCTTGTAGCCCGCGTCGGCGAGGTCGAGCGCGGACTGGACGCCGCCGATGCCGCCGCCGATCACCAGTGCCGCGCCGGAGAGCTTGCTTTCCGCCATATCAAACTGTCTTCATTGTGCCCGCTTCTCCCCGCTCAAGCTCCACCAGGCTCTCCGGATAGCTATACCCGTCCTCGATTGCCAGTTCCTTGATCGCGCTCATTATCTGGCTGATCTGGACTCCCTGGGGACAGCGGGACAGGCAGCGGTAGTGCGTCGCACAGATGTCCTTGAACTCGTCGGCCAGTGCCTCGTCGCGCAGGCCCAGGTTGACCAGCCGAATGAACCGACGCGGGTCCTTGGTCGGGTCGAAGAGCTGTTCCGGGCAGACCGCGGTACAGGAACCGCAGGTGAAACAGCGCCCGACCTCGGCCACCTCGGCGATGACCCGGCGTTTGAAACCGCGGTCAAGCTCCTCCGCCTCGATGACATCGGCAGGTTCGACCTTCTGCCTCTTCGCCTCCTCGGCCATCCGGCTGACCACATCGGCCACCGCGCCGATGTTGACGCCCTGCGGGCAACGCTTGAGACAGGTCGAATGGTAGGAGCACATCCAGACAAACTCGCTCCGGTAGACCTCTTCCTTCATCCCCAGTATCGCCATCCGGATGATCCGTCGCGGATTATACTTCTCCTCGAGCTTGCGCACCGGGCAGGACGCCGAGCAGGAGCCGCAGGCAAGGCAGTGCATGAAATCCCGGTTGCCCATCCGCTCGGCGATACGGTGCTTGAACTCGCCGTCGAGCTGGTTGACCAAGACTTCCCGCTCCGTCATCACTCGCTCTCGCCGACCGCCTGAAACTCGTCCTCGCGGAACGCCACCAGCGGCAGGGGCTCTTCTAGGCTCCGGCCCGAGACGTATCCGAACTCGGCCTGGACGTTGCGCGAGACCTTCTTGAACAGCGGCAGGAGCCCGACCCCGGCCGGGCAGGAATCCTCGCAGATACCACAGGCGACACAGGACGCCATCATGTGGTTCATCCGGGTCAGGTGGAACAACAGGGTCTCAGAAGGCATGCGGGTCAGCCCCTTGCGCTTCGCGGTACGGACGTGCTCATCCAGCCCGCGCTGGAACGTGCTCGAGTTGAAAAAGCACTCGTGGCAGTAGCAGACCGGGCAGACGCGCATGCAGTTGTGGCAGTTGAGGCAGTCGGCGAAGTAACCAACCAGCTTCTCCGGCCCCCTCATCACCTTGTCGAGTTTCTCGATCGTGCCTGCGGCCTTCTTGAGCCGGCGCTCCTTCAAGGCTTCGAGGTACTTCGCCCGCGCCGCGGGCGCTTCACCGGTCAGGTCAAAACCCTCAAGCAGGACCCGGCCCTTATCGGTCCCGGCCTCCAGCCACAGCTCCTTGTCCGGATCGAGCCCGAGGAAACCGACCGCAACGTCGAAGGCGGACGGCGCCGAAGAATCACAGACCTGGCAGGCGGTGCGCAGGTTCGGACTGTCGTAATAGTCCCGCTGTCCGCCGGCGTGCTCGTTGTCGAACTCCTCGCCCTTCGTCCGAACCTCGCGGAACCCGGCCGCCTTGTACGTCCCCGGACAGTCAATGCCGACGAGCACAACCCCGTCCGCGTCAACCTGGCGGAGCTTGATGAGCTCGACCACCGCCCGCATCTCGCAGGGGCGGAGCAAGAGCCCGACCCTGCCCGCCTCACCCTTCTGGCGGGCGATATCGTGGACGACCGATGCGGCGTTGACCGCCATCGCCGGCAACAGCGGCGCGGCTTCGGCCATCTTCGCCGGGTCGGAAACCAGCGCCAGCGTAGCCGCGCCGGACTTCGCCATTACCGGCACCAGCATCGCCGACAGCCGTCCTTCGCTCAGCCAGCCCGCGAACAGCTCGCGAAGTGTCCGCGAGGGGTTCTTCGCCTTCACCTTGAGCATCGCCATCGCCGCCTCACACATCCCACTGCTCGCGAAACGGGCTCGGCCCCTTCCGCTTCAGCTCGTCGGTCATCGCGGTTATCGTGTCCGCGAACTTCCGGCCCTCGGCCGCAGAAATCCAGCGTAGCCATACCCGGTCCTCGTCCAGCCCGACCGAGCGCAGGATGCTCTTGAATGCGACCATCCGCCGCCGGGCCTTGTAGTTGCCCGAGACGTAGTGGCAGTCACCTGGGTGACAGCCGCCGATGAACACGCCATCCGCGCCCTCAAGCAGCGCCCGCAGCAGGTAGACCGAATCCACCGAACCCGAACACATCACCCTTATCGGCCGCATGTTCGGCGGGTACTGCATGCGCGAGGTCCCGGCGAGGTCCGCGCCCGCGTAGGTGCACCAGTTACAAAGAAAGCCGACTATCCTGGGCTCGAAATCAGCCATTCAGCCTCCTGCATCTCGAATTCGTCCGATCGGCCTGATTCCCGGTCACAGCGCCGCATCCACCATCGAAATCATCTGTCGCGCCCGGAACCCGCCCAGTTCGATGGCACTCGACGGACAGGCCATCGCGCAGGCACCGCAGCCCTGGCAGAGCACCGGCGTGACCGCCGACTTGCCGGTCTCCGGGTTGACTTTCACCGCCTCGTACTGGCAGATTTCCTCGCACACGCCGCAACCGACGCACCAGCGCTCGTTGACCTTCGCCACCACCGCCTCGGTCGCCAGTTCCTTGTGGCTGATGACCGAGCAGGCCCGGGCCGCGGCCGCATACGCCATCGCGATCGTCTCCGGAATCCGGCGCGGGCTGTGAGCCATCCCGGCCATGAACACACCCCGGGTCGTGAAATCAACCGGCCGTAGCTTGACGTGGGCTTCGAGGAAGAAACCGTCCTGGTTCATCGGCACCTTCAGCAACTGCGCGATCTTCTGGTTCGACCGAGCCGGGACCACGCCCGCGGACAGCACCAGCGCGTCGGCGTCAATGCCGAGCCGGACCTTGAGCACCGGGTCGCGGACCGAGACGTGGAGCCGGGTGCCGGAATCGGTCACCTCGGGCGGGTGTTCTTCATCGAACCGGATGAAGACCACCCCGGCCTCGCGGGCCGCCCGGTACAGCCCTTCCTTGAAACCGTAGGTGCGCATGTCCCGGTAAAGGATGTAGACGTTGCGCTTCGGGTCGAGCTTCTTCAGCCGGAGCGCGTTCTTCACCGCCTCGGTACAGCAGATTCGCGAGCACCACGGGTGCGCCTCCTCGCGCGAGCCGACGCATTGCACCATCACGACGTGCTCAAGCCCGACAACCTTCTCGGGCGAGTCCACGACCAGCCTTTCGAGGTCGGTCTGGGTCATCACCCCGGTCCGTGTGCCGTAGCCGAATTCGGTCGGCCGGTACTCCTCCGCCCCGGTCGCGACGACAAACACACCGTGCTCAAGCTCGAACTGCTTGTCGCGCTGGACAACCGTCGTCCGGTAGTTGCCGACGTAACCATTGACGCCGGTCACCTCGGCGCCGGTGAAGACCTTGACCCCGGGCGTCGCGGAGAGCCGGCTCTCGACCCGGGCGAGAAGCTCGTTGATGCTCTCGCCGGTCACCGCATAGCGGATGTTGCGCAACTGCCCGCCGAGCCGGTCGCGCTGTTCGACCAGGAACACTTCGAAACCCTGCTCGGCGATCGCCAGCGCCGCGGTCATTCCGGCCAGCCCGCCGCCGATGATGAGCGCCTTCTGGACGATCGCCTGCGGCCGCGAATAGAGCGGCCGGAGCAGGCGGGCATTGGCCACCGCCATCCGGACCAGTTCGTTGGATTTTGCGGTCGCCGCCTCGGCATCCTTCATGTGCACCCAGGAACACTGGTCTCGGATGTTGGCCATCGTGAACAGGTGCGGGTTCAGGCCCGCCTCGGCCAGCGTCTCTTGGAACAACGGCTCGTGGGTCCGCGGTGTGCAGGAGGCGACGATGACCCGGTTGAGCCGGTGCTCGTTGATCGTCGAAGTGATCTTCTCCTGGGTGTCCTGCGAACAGGTGAACAGGTTCTCCTCGGCGTAGACCACCCCGGGCAGGGTCCGGGCGTACTCGACCACGCTCGGCACCTTGACCACCCCGCCGATGTTGATACCGCAGTTGCAGACGAACACGCCGATGCGCGGCTCCTCCAGGCTGACATCGCGCTCGGGCGGGTACTCCTTCTTCGTCACCAGCGTGCCGCGCGCTTCGGCCAGGAGCGCGCCGACGCGGGCCGCAACGCCGGTCGCCTCGGTCACCGTCTCCGGGATGTCCTTGGGTTCGGAAATCGCACCACAGACAAACACTCCTTCCCGGGCGGTAACGATCGGCACGTGTGGGTCGGTCGGCACGAATCCCTGCGCGTCCACCTCGAGACCGACGCGCCGGGCCAACTCGGCCGCGCGTGGGTCCGCGGTCAGCGCGGTCGAGAGCACCACCATCTCGTAGCGCTCCTCGCGCAGAGTCCCGTCCTCGTCCTCGAAACTGATCAGCAGGTCCTCGGTCGCCTCATCACGGCTGAGCGCGCTGACCTTGCTCCGCACGTACCTGACCCCGTACTCGTTCTGTGCCCGCTGATAGTAGGCCTCGAAGTCCTTGCCGAAACAGCGCATGTCCATGAAGTAGATGTGGCAGTCGAGGTTGCCGCCGCAATGCTCGCGGGCGATGACCGCCTCCTTCGTCGCGTACATGCAGCAGACCGAAGAGCAGTAGAAATGCTCCTGGTTGCGCGAGCCGACGCACTGAATCCAGGCAATCCGCTTCGGCTGTTTCCCGTCCGAGGGCCGGCGGACGTGGCCTTCATACGGCCCGGAGGCGGACAGCACACGCTCGAACTCGAGGCTGGTGACGACATTCGGATACCGGCCGTAACCGTAACCCCGCTCGCCGGTCGGCTTATACTCCTTGAACCCGCTCGCGAGCACGACCGCGCCGACATCAATCTCCTCTTCGGACGCGGTCATCGAATGGTTGATAGCGTCGGCTTCGCAGGCCGCGACGCACTGGAGGCACTCCGAGCAGATGCCGCAGTTCAGACAGCGCCGGGCCTCGGCAACCGCGGTCTCCTCGTCGAAACCGAGCCCGATCTCCGCATAGCCCTTCTCGCGCCCCGCCACCGGCACGGTCGGTTCCTCCGCCCGGTCGCGCGGGGTAACGCCGCACCGGTACCCGGCCGAGTCTTCCTTCGTCGCCGGTTCGGGCTTCGGCTCCGACCGCCCGGCGCTGAGCTCCTCGCCCCGGATGAACCGGTCTACCGAAATCGCCGCCTCGTGCCCGTGGGCCACCGCCTCGATGACCGAAGCCGGTCCGGACACCATATCGCCGCCGGCGAACACGCCCGGAACACCGGTCGCCAGCGTCACCGGGTCCACCTTGAGAGTCCCGCCCGGCCCGCGCTCGAAGCCCTCAAAACCGTCCGCCGCGACCGCGGCGCCAATGGCGAGGATGACCTCGTCCGCGGGCACGGTTCGGTCCACGCAGGAATTGAACTCCGGGCTGAACCGCTTGTTCTCGTCGAACACTCGCGTGCACTCGATGACCTTGAGCCCGGTCACCCGGCCGTTCTCGCCGACAATCCTCTCCGGCC
>DSBX01000219.1 GCA_011049385.1 Caldifarciminota bacterium
GAGTGCGGGTGGGGGTAGGTTCCCGGCCGGCTCGGAGCCGATTCAGACCGGCTTGACACCGCGAGGGAATCGAGTAGAAGTTGGATGTGGAGAATGGAGATACCGACCCGGCCCCGGGGTCATTGACAAGATTCTAGGTTAGCACAATAGCGCAATGCCGACGACTTCCCCGGACGTGAGCAACGATACCGACCGGCGCAACCCGGTTCATCGGCTGACGGTGCACCTGTTGGGCCTGGTTCGGGGCCGACTCTGGGTCAAGATTCTCATCGGGATGGGCTTGGGACTCATCACCGGCCTGGCCATCGGGCCGGAGGCGGGCATTGTCCCGGTCAACATCGCCCGGGTTGTCGGCGCCTGGCTGGCACTGCCCGGTCAGCTCTTCCTGGCGCTGATCCAGATGATCGTTATCCCGCTGGTCTTCGCGTCAATCATCGTCGGTATTGCCGGCAACGAAGACCTGGAACAACTGAAACGGGTCGGCCCGCGCATCGTCGCCTACTTCATGGTCACGACGACGCTGGCGATTGTGCTTGGAGTCGGGGTGGCGACCATCATCCGGCCCGGCCGGATGATTGACGGCACGCAGCTGCTCGACTCGAAGGTCGAGACGGTCGAAGTTGACACGGACGAAGCGCTGGGCGAGGTTGACATCGGCGACATCCCCGGACGGATCGTCGGTGTCCTGCCCCAGAACCCGCTCCGGGCGATGTCCTCGGGCGAGATGCTCCAGGTTGTGCTGTTCGCGATCATCTTCGGGGCCGCGCTCGCGGCCCTGCCCGCGAACCGGTCCCGCTTCCTGATGCTGCCGCTGGCCACGCTCCAGGACGTCTGTATGCGGGTGGTGAAGTGGGCGATGCTGATTGCGCCATTGGCGGTGTTCGGCCTGCTAGCCAATGTCACGTCCCAGCTCGGGTTCGACGTGCTCGCCGGTCTGGGTGTCTATATCCTGACGGTTCTTCTCGGCCTGCTGCTGCTGGTCGGCCTGTACATGCTGATACTGATGGTGCTGTCCCGGTACTCGCCGCGCAAGTTCATGCGCAGTATCCGGGAAGTGCAACTGCTGGCCTTTTCCACCGCCAGTTCGGCCGCGGTGATGCCGCTTTCAATGGAAACCGCGGAGGAGAAGCTCGGGGTACCGGCCTCGGTCGCCCGGTTCATCATCCCGCTGGGCGCGACAATCAACATGGACGGGACCGCGCTGTACCAGGGCGCGGCCACGGTCTTCCTCGCCCAGGTCTTCAACGTCAACATCTCCCCCTTACAGCTCATCCTCGTCGTGGTGACGGTAGTCGGCGCGTCAATCGGCACGCCGGCGACACCGGGGGTCGGCATCATCATCCTGGCTACGGTACTGAGCGGGGTCGGGATACCGCCCGAGGGCGTAGCTCTGATTATCGGGGTGGACCGGATTCTGGACATGACGCGAACCGCAGTGAACGTTACCGGCGACCTGACCGCCTGCACGGTCATGGCGCGTTGGTCCTCGTCCGGCACCGGGATGGAGGAGAAGGTGGAGAAAGCACTCAAGCGGGTAGCTTCGGTTGGCGAACCGGCCGAATAACGCGCCGGCCCGGGGCACGTAAGTACATCCCTCCCGGGTCGGGTTGCGTCGGGGTGAGGATGCGGGGCGGGCTTATCGGCCGGCGAGTTTGCGGACCGCGGCGGCGACGTCCCTGCCCTGCGCCCGGCCGCGCAGTTCCCGCATCGCCCGGCCCATCAGGAACCGCCAGCAGGCTTCCGGCTCCCGGGCGTAGTCCGGGGTCGCGCCCTTGAGCGCGGCCGCGGCAAGCGTCTCGAGTTTCCTGCCGGTGATGACCTCACCCAGCCCGCGCGCGGCCAGCAGTGCGTCGAGCGCCCCACCCCGGCAGAGCCCGCGCATGAGGTGGACGATGGCTTCCCGGCCGAAACCGCCCTTGCGGTACCGCTCGAACAGCCCGGCCAGCGCTTCGTCGGACAGTTGCCGGACCGCGAAGCCCTGCCGGGAGAGCCAGCGGGACCATTGTTCGAGTGCGACCCCGAGCAGTTTCGGGTCCGCACCCGGACCGGCGGTGAGCTTCTCAAACAGCCCGCGCCGGGGCGAGAAGACCAGGCTCTGGGCCACGTCTTCGGGCAGGCCGAGCGCACGGAACCGTTCCTCGGTCCGCCAGGCCGGCTCGGGCAGGGCCTTGCGGATTTCGTCGAGCCGCTCCCGGCTGATGGCGGTGGGCGGCGAGTCGGTGTCCGGGTACATCCGGTCCGGGCCGGGCAGGATGCGCTCGAAACCGGTGGTGCCGTCCGGGTGGGGCTGACGGGTTTCGCTGGGCACCCCGGCCGCGGCGTCCACCGCCCGGAGGTGAATCTCGTTGACCGCGGTCCGCAGGTCCGGGGCCGGGCCCCAGGCCAGCACCGCTTCGTCGTTCACCCCGCAGTTGACCAGTTCCCGGATGACGCCCCAGTCTTCGTCGGTCAAGCCCTCGTCGCTACCGCCCCGGTAGATGATGTTGGGCATCCGGTCAAGGCAGGCGATGACCCGGACCCGTTCCGAGAACTCGTAGCCGAACTCGAGGCCCGGCTCGATGACGCGGTTGAGCAGGCCCGCGAAGCCGGCCAGCCGCACCGCCGCCACGCTCTCTCCCGCGTCCGCGGCCCGGCGCAGGTACGGACTGCCGGTACCCAGAACCGTCGCCCGGTCGAGTTCACGGCTTTCGAGCTTGAGGCTTTCCGGGCTCACGCCCCGGGCGCGGAGTTCGTCCCGAATCGCCAGCAACTGCTGTTGCCGGAACGCCTCGACCGCGACCAGCCGCCGGATCAGCCCGGTGTCCGGCACACCCTTGATTTCGACCCGGGTCGAACCGTTGATGCTGACGTTGACGTCCTGCCGGCCCGCGCCCGGGCCGGTGCGGACCTGGCCGGTGGAACGGAGCAGTCGCCAGATGAGCCGCGCGCCCGCGCTCGCTTCTTCGGGCGTGTGCATCGTCGCGTCGGTGACGACCTCGACCAGCGGGAACCCGAGCCGGTCCGCGCGGTAGACGATGTCGTGGCCGACGTCGCTGACCTCGCGGCAGGCATCTTCCTCAAGCCCGAGCTGGATGATGCCGAGCTTGCGGCCCCGAAACGGCACCCAGCCCTCGACCCCGATGATCGCGGTGCGCTGGAACCCGGTCGGAATCGAGCCGTCGAGGTACTGCTTGCGCGAGATGTGCATCTCGTCCACGATGTTCAGGTTGAGCAGAAGTCCGATGCGGAGCGCGATGTCGAGCGCCTCGCCGTTGATCGGGAAGGGCGGGGTGTCGTCCATCTCGTAGGTGCAGTCAATGT
The DNA here is from genome assembly GCA_011049385.1 of Caldifarciminota bacterium. Classification (GTDB taxonomy): domain Bacteria; phylum Hydrothermota; class Tepidihabitantia; order Tepidihabitantales; family Tepidihabitantaceae; genus DSBX01. The sequence goes on from DSBX01000219.1 coordinate 3,301, forward strand.
CGGCGTAGAGCTGGTAGCGGACGTTCTTCTTGGTCTTGAACTCCATCAGCGCGGTGCCGTCGTACTCACCCAGCTCCGAGAGCGTCGGCCGCATATGACGGAGGACCTCGTAGTCCGGCTCGCGGTGCCGGAACTCGGCCGGACAGCGGCAGAACAGCTTGCGCCGGGTCCGCAACTGGTAGTGGACTTCGTGCCCGACTTTGAGCCCGAGGCTCCGCCAGTCCAGGTTCGCAACGTCGGTATGGTTCAAAGGCGATTACACTACCCGGCCCGCCGCATTAGTCAAGCGCCGGGCATCGGCCCGAACCGGAGCGCGGGGCGGGCAACCCGGCCATTGCCCGCCCCGCCTGCTCCTACCGGATGGCGGCGTCGCAATCGCGGTAGGGTGTGTCTTGCGCAATCAGGCGCCGGGCCGTCCGCGTCGTCGCGTGGTAGTTGTCGAGCGCTTCCGCGACGTTCACCGCCGCCCGCGCCCGCCGCTCCTGCTGGCGCTGGCGGGCCAGCACCAGCCCGGCGACCATCATCACGCACCCCAGCATCAGGCACACCGCACGCCCCAGACGAGTCCTTGTCATCTCTGCCTCCCTACTTCGAGTTCGCCACTTCGAACGGCGATTCGGTCACGGTCATTGCCTTCTTCAGCGCCTGGCGCCGCGTGACGCCGGTCATCACTTCCCCGGTATGGACCAGCACCCGTCTCACTCCAGTCACGTTCAGGTCCGAGAGCCGGACTTGGCCGGTGGCCAGCCCGCCGCCGACGTAGAACGAGACGAGCATCAGAACCATCACCAGCGCCTTCGCCACCAGACCTGCGAACCAATCCAAGCTGTCGGTCACTGCTCCTGCAAACATCGTAGCCTCCGAGTTGTTGTTATTCTGCTTTGCGAACACAACCGGTATAGTAGCAGTAGCCGTGCCGCGACCGCCGAACCCTGCTAAGTTGTTCTTGTAGAATTGTTTGTGAGTTTCGGGCAGACGTATGCCCCGATCGAACATATCAGCGAATGAGACACGAACCGAGCCCCCGGCGAAGCTGCTTTGACGGCTAAGTTGTCTATCTGCTGGTTTTAGAGTGTCTCATCGGTCTCCGTATCCTGATGAGACGCACGGGCCCGCTCTGGTCACTCCCGGAGAGTGGGCCGGGGCACGCGGTATGGTCAAGGAAGGTGCGCTGGTCCGCAAAGCGGCGGCCGGGGCCCATCGCCCCGGCCGCGTCTTTTCAATCAGGCTATCGCTGGACGACCAGCTTCTGCGTCGGCGCGTGACTGCCGTCGAGCCGGACCAGGTAGGTACCGACGGCAAGACCGGAGATATCCAGTCGCGCGTTGCCGCCGCGCGCCGAACCGAGCTCAAGCCGCTTGACGAGCCGGCCCGCGGCGTCGAAGACCGATGTCCGCACCGACCGTTCGGCGGCAAGGTTCCAGTTCAGCCGCACGCTCGCTCCTCGGACCGGGTTGGGCCCGACCGAGAACCGCTCCTCGGCGAGTTGCCCGGCAACCGACTGGCCGCCGCCCGGCGTCCAGCCTTCGGGCGCGAGCCGGTAGCGCCAGAACTCGACCGTCTTGTTGCCCTTGAGCGCATAGAACGCCCGGCCCCGGGGATAGGCGACGAAATGCCCGCCGTCCTTGACCATCCGGCGCCGGTTGGCACTGCCCGGCGAGTCGATGGGTTCTTCTTCGTGCCAGCGGTTGCGGCCCGGGTCGTAACGGAAGTACTGCTGGCTGTTGCCGCCCTTGAGCGACCAGATTGCGCCGTCGAACCAGCCCGCACCGCTCCCGTCGCGCGACCGCTTGGCGCGCCGGCGGTTGCCGTGCCAGCCGATGAGCGGCAGGCCGCTGCGCGCCGCCTGCTCCCAGCTCCCGGCCCGGACGTCGAAGAGCCAGAGCTCGTGGTGCGGCTCGGGCATGCTCCGGGTGTAGCGGGCCTTGTGCGCGTAGATCGTGCCCATACCGTCATGAACCAGCCAGGAGCCGCGGTCCCAGCGCCCCTTGATGCCGACCGGCGCGGCCGGCAGTTCCTGCCACTCGCCCGCGGCGATGTCGTAGCGGTAGAATTCGCCGGTCCGTCCCTTGAGCAGGTAGACGTGGGCCTCATCGTCAACTCTGACGTGGACCAGGTCACTGCCGCCCACGACCGGCCGCCCGGCCGGGCCCGCCGGCACGTCGGGCAGGATTTCCCAGCCGTCGGCGCCGATGTCATAACGCCAGAAGGCGAGCGAGCGGTTGCCCTGCAGGACGTAGAGACCGCCGCTTTCATCACTCACGCCCCGGGCACCGTCCTTGGGCGCGCGCCGGGACCAGCGCGGGTGCTGTTGCCACGGCATTCCTTCATCATCTTCAACATAGACACCTCCCGGGCCGACAGCTATCGGCCGGACTCACAGCAGGCCCTCTTCCCGGGCCGGCGCCAGTTCCCGGCGCAGGGCCAGCCGGGCGCGATAGAGCAATGCGTTCACCGATGCCGGCGTCTTCCCCAGCGCCCGGGCAATCTCTTCGTGGCTCATTTCCTCCCACACCGACAGCACCAGCGCCGAGCGCTGGTCCGGGAGAAGGGCGGCGAGCGCGGCGTTGATGCGCTCCGCCCGGACCTGCCGGCGGTGTTTTTCCTCCGGCTCGCAGGCAACCGCGGCGGGCAGGGTTTCGGGCAGGGGCGCGAGCCGCCGGGTCCGGGTCAGTCGGTTCACGCACAGGTTGTGGGCGATGCGAAAGAGCCAGGTCCGGAAGCTGGCCGTGCCGCGGAACCCGGCCAGCCCCTGCCAGGCCCGGATGAACGCCTGCTGGGCCAACTCCTCGGCCTCGGCCGGGTTGCGGGTCATCCGCCAGAGATAGCCGAACAGCCGGTGCTGGTGCCTCAGCACGAGCGCTTCGAAGGCCGGCAGTTCCACGGCCCGTGCCCGCTCAACCAGCGGGCGGTCGCCGTCCGATGGTGTCGGTATCTATTGACCCGCAGGCAATAATATACTATCGCCGCATCGGCCTGTCACGTCGGCGACTTGACCGGCGGACCTGCCCGGCTATCCTCGGCCGTGGCCCTGCTCTGCCTGCTCATCGCCGGGAACATCATCATCACCGAGGTGATGTCGAACCCGGCCGGCGGCCACGGCACCCGCTACCCCGAGGACCGCAACGAGTTCGTCGAACTCTACAACGCCGGCGACGAGGCGGTGGACCTCTTCGACTGGACCCTGGACGACGGCGACGCGGTCAGCCGCATCATCGCCTGGACCGACTCCAGCATACTCGACGAATGCCCGCACCTGGCCATCAACTCGACCTGGCTGGCGCCGGACCGGTTCGCGGTCGTGCTCGACCCGGACTACACTCACCCCGAACCGCTCGGCGGGCACGTCCGACCTTACCGGTTCGGCCGGGACGGAGACGGGAAGGACGTGCTCGTCCTCCGGCCGCACGGACGCCACCTCGGCAACCAGCTCCAACTCGAGGACCCGGTCACGATCGCCTCGCCCTGGGGCGACACGACCACCTTCGGCACCCCCTTCGCCCCGGACGATGGGTTCCCCACGAATCCCGGCGACGGCATCTCCTGGGAAAGGATAGACCTGCTCGGCCCGGACGCGCCCGCCAACTGGGCCCGGTCCCCGGACTCGACCGGCAGCACCCCGGGCGCGCCCAATGCCATCACGCTGATTCCCGACCTCGCGGTCACCGACATCACGATTACCGACAGCCTCGTGCCGGGTGAGGCGTTCACCGCGGTCGTCACGCTCGCGAACCCGGGCCTGGCCGTGGTGCAGGACTGGACCCTGCAGGTCTTCCTCGACGACAACGGCAACGAACGGCCCGACCCTTTGGAACAGCGCCGCTCGCTCTCCGGCTGGCGCTTCGCGCCGGACACCGACTCGACGCTCGAGTTCCGCTTCACCGCGCCCCGGGTGCGAACCTCGCTCTGGGCGGTGCTCGACTGCCCGGCCGACCCGGACACCGCCGACAACCGCCGCCGGCTCGTCCTCGAACCGGGCGCGGGCGAACAGCATCTCCGTCTTGCCGCCCCGAGCTTCAGCCCGGACGGCGACGGCTTCGAGGACTCGCTGGCTGTCTCCTGGCATCTTCCTGCCGCAACCGGGCGGCTCGTGGTCCAGGTCTTCGACCTCAAGGGCCGGCTTGTCCGCGAACTGCACAACGGCCCGCCCGCCGCCGACCAGGGAACCTGCCACTGGGACGGCCAAACCGCCACCGGTCGTTCGTCGCCGGTCGGCGTCTACGCGGTCCGGCTCCGCTACACCCGCACCGGAGTCGCGATAGAAGAACAGCGCCCGGTGGCGCTGTATCGTTCCCCCGGCCGCTGAGGGCGCGTCAGTTGGAAATGATGTAGTTCTCGGGGTTGACCCAGACGCCCCGGCGCTTGACCCCGTAATGCAGGTGCGGGCCGGTGGCGCGGCCGGATGACCCGAGCCGGGCGATGTACTGCCCGCGCTTCACCTCGTCGCCGACCGAAACCGCGACCGACCGGCAATGAGAGTAGAAGGTCTTAAGCCCGTTGCCGTGGTCTATCTCCACCACCCGTCCCCAGTTTCCCCGCCAGCCGGTATCCACGACCTTGCCGTCCGCGGCCGCGACAATCCGGGTGCCGTAGGGCGCAACGATATCAATGCCGTCGTGCATCTTCCGGCGGCCGGTGAATGGGTCCCGCCGGTAGCCGAAGCGGGAAGTCACCCAGCCCTGCACCGGCCAGATCGAGGGAATCCGGGCCAGCCGGTCGGCCTGGGTGCCGATGGCGTGTTCGATTTCGGTCAGCGAAGTTTCCTGGAACCGGGTCCGACGCAAGAGGTCATCCACCGATGCCAGCTCATCGGGCATCGGCCTGCCGCCCACGCCGATCTGCCGCAGGTCCGGCGGAATCAGGTACAGCCCGGCCGCGGCCCGGAGCCGGTTGTCCATCTCCTCGGTCGCGGCCAGGAAGGTCCGGAAAGTATCCATCGCCGCGTGGTAGCGCACCACCCGAGCCTTGAGTTCGTAGTTCTCCGTGGTCAGCCGCTCGAGTCGGCCGTAATCGGCATGCCGGTACACCAACTCACGGCCGGCCAGCCCGACACCGACCACCAGCGCGACCAGGAGCGCCGCGGCAACGTATAAAGCATAGATGGGGAGGGAGATACGCACCGCCCGGGTGCGGTGGCCGAGAGCGACCATAACCTGCAGTCGTTCCACGATGTCAACATTGTAATCCCTCCCTCCCTGCTGTCAAACCGCCGCGGCGGGTCAAGCCCTCTCCAGCGCCGCAAGTGCCGTCTCGGCGGCATAGCGTACGCCGTGGTCCGGGTCCTCCAGGAGTCGCAGGAGCGGACGGATCGCCCGGGCATCACGGAGGCCTTGGAGCGTCTCGGCCGCCACCCGGCGGACATCAGGCGACTCATCGTCCAGCCGCCCGATGAGCGCGTCAGCGGCCCGACGGCGCGACGGCTCATCCTCGAACCGGAGCGCGACGACGAACGTCCGCGCGACCCGGCCGCCGTGCCGGGACAGGAACTCCGGCGCACCGGCTTCCTCCCAGCGCTCCAGCGCGACCAGCCGCGCGGCTTCGGTGGCCGGACTGCGCGGCCGCCAGCCCAGGGCGTCCAGCGCTTCGGCCGCGGCACGGCGGGCGAGCGGATGCGGGTCCAGGAGCATTGCCACCAGCCGCCGGCGAACCGCGCGGCCGGCGCGGGAGGCAAGGAATGAAGTTCCCTTAGTCTCCGAAGGACTCCCGGCGCCAAGCGCCGGGGGGCTTACCGCCAGCGCGAGAGCCGCACCGGCTCGTATCTCCGGCTCGCCGTCCTCAAGCGCCTGGACCAGCGCGATACGGGCGACACGGCCCATTCCACCGAGGAGCAGGGCGACACGCTTGCGATAGTCCTCACCGCAACCCCGGAAACTTCGTATCATCGGCTCGATGGCCCGCTTCTCATCCGCGGCCGCAAGCCTCTCGGCCGCGGCCAGCCGTTCCCCGCAATCCTTCCGGCCCAGCATCTCCAGCAGGGCCTCGGTTGACCCCGGCTCCGCCGGCACGGTCTCCGACGTGTCTGCGGACCGCTCCGGTCCGGGGCTCTCAGTCTCGTGTGACCACTCCACCCTCACGACATCCTCCGCCGGCCCGCCCAGCGCGGCCAGCGCTTTGCGCGCCTTCTCACGCACGTGGGCGTGCTCGTCCTCGGCGGCCAGCATCAGCATCTCAACGGCGCGCGCATCGCCCAGTTGCGCGAGAGCCTCGGCCGCCCCGGCCCGAACGCAGGCTTCCTCGTCGCCGAGAGCACCGATGAGCGCGGTCAGGGCATCCGGTGAGCCTATCTGCCCGAGCGACCGCACCGCGGCGGCGCGGACATACCGGTTATTATCGGTGAGCAGTCTTACCAGGTGCGGCACCGCCGGGAACGCGCGGTAGACGCCGAGCAGTCGGGCCGCGTGTTGCCGCGCCGGGGCGGCGGCGTGTTCCAGCAGTTCGCAGAGCGGCGCTATCGCACGGGCATCGCCCAGTTGCGCGAGAGCCTCGGCCGCCTCCCAGCCGGTCACATCATCGCTGTGTTCGCCGAGGGTCCGGAGCAGGCTCCGGATACGGTCTCTGTTTCCATCTCGCAGTCCACCCCGGGACCGCCGTGTTCCAAGCATCCCCATCTCAAGCCTCCTGCATCATCACTGCCGGTTGCCCGGCCCTTACGCGCGGCGCACAACCGCACAGCCGACGCGCTATCAACTCGGATCAGAAGTGACTTCTGAGCTGTCCGGTGTTTGCCCCGACCGGACCTCTCAAACCTCCGATGTGCTACATCCTAGCGCCCCGGCTCCATTTGTCAAGCGTCCGGGGCGGTTGCCTGATTCCGGTTCCTTCGCTTGACCACCTCCTCTCTCTCCGCATTCAAAACCACCCATCTGCGTGCATCTGCCTGTCTGCGTGCGGCCCGCCTGCTGCCGCGCGGGCAGGTCACGCACAGGCAGGCGTCCATCGGCGGTTACTCCTCCCGGACTGCGCCTCATCCGGCTAAGAAGGCCCATTGCGGACATATCCGCAATCATACCCCGCGAAGGCCGCTCTTGACATCTCGCCCGCTTCGGCTACAACTTAGCGGATGAAAGACGTGCAGGCCCGGCGCCTGGGCCGGATTCCGCCCTACCTGTTCCAGGAACTGGACGACCTGAAGGCGAAGACGAAGGGCGATGTCATTGACTTGGGCGAGGGCAGTCCGGACCTCCCGCCCCCGGCGGCCCTGATGCGTGCTCTTGAACGCGCGCTCAAGCGGCCGGAGAACCACCGCTACCCGAGCTATGCCGGCAAGCTCGAAACCCGGCAGGCGGTGGCGGACTGGTACCGGCGGCGCTTCCGGGTCCGGCTCGACCCGGCCACCGAGGTAACGATGCTCATCGGCTCCAAGGAGGGCGTCGCTCATCTCATCCGCGGCACCTGCGGCCCGGGTGACCGCGTCGCTTACGGCGACCCCGCCTACCCGGTCTACCCCAACCAGGCCCGGCTGGCCGGCGCGACGCCGGTCCCGGTCCCGCTCCGGGCCGAAAACGACTTCTTGCCCGACCTCGACGAACTGGAGAACATCGCCCCGCGCATCAAGCTCCTCTGCCTGAACTACCCCGCCAACCCGACCGCCGCGGTCGCCGGCTTCGGATTCTGGCGCGAGGTCATCGCACTCGCCCGCAAGTACGACTTCTGCGTCGTCAACGACTGCGTCTACTCCGAGTTGTCCTTCGGCGCGAAGCCGCCCAGCATCCTCCAGGTGCCGGGCGCGAAGGAGCACTGCCTGGAGTTTCATTCGCTCTCGAAGACGTTCAGCATCGCGGGCTGGCGCATCGGCGTCGCGGTCGGCAACCCGGCGCTGGTGAAGGCGCTCCTGCGCATCAAGCAGAACACCGACTCCGGCCCGTTCGGCGCGATCCAGGACGCGGCCGCCTGGGCGCTCCGGCACGGTGATGCGGCGGCCGAGGCAATCCGGGCCCGCTACCGCCGCCGCCGGGACGCGTTCTGCGCCGGGCTGGCCCGGCACGGTTGGCCGGTGCCGGTCCCGGAAGCAACCTTCTACGTCTGGACGGAAATCCCACGCGGCAAGGACGATTACGCCTTCACCCTCGACCTGCTCCGCAACTGCCGGGTCGTCGCCGCGCCCGGGTCCGGCTTCGGCCGGGCCGGCCGGGGCTACGTCCGCTTCGCCCTGGTGCAGGACGAGAAGCGCCTGCGAAAGGCGGCGGACCGAATCGGAAGGTGGGTCAGCGAATGCCGCTGATCGTTCAGAAATTCGGCGGGGGCTCGCTGGCCGACCTCGGCCGCATCCGCCGTGTCGCCCGGCGCATCGCCAGCACCCGGCGCAAGGGCAACCGCGTCGTCGCGGTCGTCTCGGCGATGGGCCGGACCACCGACGAACTCACCCGACTCGCCCACGAACTCTCGCCCGCGCCCCGGCGCCGCGAACTGGATATGCTGCTCACCGCCGGCGAACGACAGACGATGGCCCTGCTCTCGATCGCCCTCACCGAGCTGGGTTGCGAGGCGGTCAGCTTCACCGGCTCGCAGGTCGGTATCATCACCGACCGGCTCCACAGCGACGCCCGCATCGAAGAGATCCGCGGTGACCGCCTGCGCGACGCCCTGTGCCGGAACCGGGTGCCGATCGTCGCCGGTTTCCAGGGCATGAGCGCGGACCGGGAAATCACCACCCTCGGCCGCGGCGGCAGTGACGTCACCGCCATCGCCCTCGCCGCGGTGCTCAAGGCCGCCGCCTGCGAGCTGAACAAGGATGTCGAGGGCGTTTTCACCGAGAACCCGCACGAGTTCCCGCAGGCGCGGTTCGTGCCCGAAATCAGCTTCGGCGAACTCAGCGAACTGGCCGGCTCCGGCTCCGAGGTCATCCACCCCCGGGCCTGCGCGCTGGCCGAGAAGTACCGCGTGCCGCTCGTTATCCGGTCCGCCTTCAGTCGAAAGCGAGGCAGTATCGTGAAACCGACGAAACAGCTCGAGAAGGCCTTTGTCCGCGCCCTGACCCACAGCCACGAAATCGTCCGCATCAACCTGCTCGACGTGCCGCGGCGCGGCCGGTGCCTGCACCAAGTCATCACCCGGCTGGCCGAGGCGCGCATCCCGGTCCTGCTCTTCAGCCACGGCAGTCTCCACGGCGGCCGCTTCGACCTTACCTACTACCTGCCCGGTCGGTTCCGCGACCCGGCCGCGGAGATCCTGGGCGCGGTCGCCCGCGAGGTCGGAACCAAGGGCGTCGAACTCGCCGACGACCTCGCCTCGGTGTCGGTCGTCGGGCCGGGCATCGGTTCAGACCCGGAGATAATGTCCGGCACCCTCGACACCCTGCGCCAGGTCGGCTGTCATCTCGCCGCCTTCTCCGCCTCGGAGACCCGGCTCACCGCCTTTCTCGACCGCAAGGACTTGAAGACCGCCGGCGCCGCGCTTCTCGGCCGGTTCCGGCTCACCGGGCGGAAATGACCACCGACGACCCCGGCACCAGGGACCGCAAGGAAGCAACCCGGGACCAACCGGAAGGCGGCGCGGCCCCGGACCCCGTCGCCGAGTTCGCGCTCGTCGTCGAGGCCCTGCTTTTCTCGGCCGAAGAGCCGGTGCCCGCCTCCAAGCTCGCGGAAATCGGCGGCATGGAAATCGGACGCGTGCGCGATGCGGTCACCGCGCTCAACCGCGTCTACGAGGACAGCGGCCGCACCTTCCGCATCCACCGCGTCGCCCAGGGCTTCCAGCTCTACACCCTGCCCGATTTCGCCCAGCCCGTGCGCCAGCTCTACCGCCGCCAGCTCATCCAGCGCCTGTCCCGGGCCGCGCTCGAGGTCCTCGCCATCATCGCCTACCGCCAGCCGGTGACCCGGCCTCAGGTCGAAGAGTTCCGCGGGGTTGACTGCTCCGGTCCGATCGTGACCCTGCTCGAGCGCCGGCTCATCGCCACCGCGGGCAAGGCCCGAAGGCCCGGCAGTCCGTACCTCTACCGGACGACCCGGGAGTTCCTGCGCTACTTCGGTCTCGAATCGCTGGACGACCTGCCGCCGCTCGAGGAGCTCGGCGCATTCCTCGCCGGTGCGCTCGAGGAGCAGGACCGCCAGCTCGAAATCACCACCAGCGAACAGCTCGCCATCGGCGACGAACGCATCGTCGAGGCCGCCCGAGCCGACGAGGAGGCGCTCGAAAGCAACGATGCCCCCCCGGCCACCGACGCCGGAGAAGCGGAAGAACCGAAATAACCCGGTCGGAAGCAGACGACGCGGTCCACATCGCCCCGGCCTGCGGCCCGCGCGCCCTGCTCATCTGCGGCCTGCTCGGTGCTGACGAAACTGTCCTGGCCGAGGCCGAAGCCCGGCTGGTGATGGATTTCGGGCCGGTCGCGGACCGCAGTGCCGACATCCCCTTCGACTTCACCGACTACTACCGGGCCGAATTCGGCGACAACCTGGCCCGGCGCTGGCTCGGGTTCCACCTGCCCTGCTCGCCGGTCCTGCTCGCCTCGGCCAAGCTCGCTACCGGCGTCATCGAACGCGAGTGCGGCCGGGACGGCCGCCGCCGGGTCAACCTGGACCCCGGCCTGCTCACGTTCCACAACCTCGTCCTTGCCTCGACCAAGGACCACGCCCACCGCATCTACCTCCGCGACGGCATCTTCGCCGAGTTGACCCTGCTCTACCGGGACGGCGGCTGGGAGCCCCTGCCCTGGACTTATCCCGACTACCGGACCGAGGCCTGCCTCGAGTTCCTCGGCCGCTGTCGGAAGCGGCTCCTCGACCTCGGCGGCTGACGCCAGCTGTACGGCACGAGTTGGCAGAGGACTGCCGGCCTCGGCGGCCGGCGCATGGCCCCTCCGTGTGCATCGGCGTCCATCGGCGGTTGCATCCGTGCCGCCGGCTCAAGCGCGGCCCCCGGCCTTAGAAGCCGTACTTGAGGTCGAGCGAGTAGATGGCGAGGGCGAAGTTGTCCGTCGCCCGGGCGTGCCATTCGGGCGAGACGCTCGCCATCGCTTCGACCCGGAGCTCGCCGGCCCGGCCCCGCAGAGCCGTCCAACTGCCGAACAGGCTGAGCTCGTTGAAGGCGTAGTCGGTCTGCCAGGTCGTGTCCGCGTAGGGGTAGCGGCGCAGTCCGACGCGGTCTTCGAGGCTGAGCCAGAGCCGGTCGGTGCCGAAGATGTCGAGCGCGGCCCGCAGGGAAAGCTCGCGGTAGTCTTCGTCCCCGCGCTCGTGGATGCCGACGCCGATGTCGAGCCCGGGCCCGGCCCGGAACCGGACCCCATCTGCCAGCGGCAGGTCGAAGCTGAGCCGCAATCCGTTCTCGAACAGGCTGGGATAGACCGGGGAAACGGTGTCGTACATCAGCCAGTTCGCCTCGTTCTCGAGCTCAATCTCGAACGCGCCCGCGCTCGCGCCCGCGCTCAGGGTCAGCGCGTCTTCCCAGTAGCTGAAGCCCGCACCGCGGTAGGCCCGGCGGCGGAGTTCGTTGTCGAGCCCGGCCCGGAAGCCGGCTTCAAAGATGTGTTCCAGCCCGGCCTGGCCGTGGATGTCGTCGTAGTCGCGGGACCGGTCCTGGGGGGACCAGCGCCGGGTCCAGCCCGTGCCGAAACCCACCGTCGTGAAGAGACCGGCTTCCCACCAGCCGGTGAGCCGGGCCCGGTTCAGGTGGTAGTTGTAATGGTAGCTGTCCGGCTCGGCGTAGCGGAGGAACTCGACCGCCTCGGTGGCGTTGAGCCGCAGGCGCTCCGTCGGCCGGTAGCGCAGTTCCAGCCGGCTGTTGTTGGACCAGTAGTCGCGACCGCCGTAGAGCGTGTCCGCCAGCGCCGGGAACCAGGCGTGGTAGTGACGCAGTTCCGCGTCGTTGCCCGCCCGCAGGGAGAGCGCCGGGCCCAGCTCCTGCTCGTACCAGAGCCCGAGCGCGTTGCGGGCCGAGCGGGTCGAGAACCCGGCGGCGTTGACCGCGTCGAAGCGCCGGCCCGGGCCTTCGACGCCGAGCCGGAGCGTGAGCCCGGTCCGGCCTTCGGTCTCGATGTTGAGCGTGTCTTCTTCGCGCCAATCCCAGTTCAGGGTGTCGTAGATGCCGACGGTGTAGCGCTGGGTGGTGTAGTCCGCGCCGACGCCGATTTCGGTGCGGAACGAAACCGTACCGAGCAGGACGACGCAGAGCGCCAGTGCCGCCGTCACCGGCCGCGCTCTTCAAGCGCCGGCGCGGCATGCAGGTTCTCGATGGCCCGGTTCAGCATCCGCCGGACCTGGTTCGCCTCGCGGTAGGCCGGCCCGTATTCGCGGGCCGCCAGCCGGGCACGGACCCGGACCTGGAGTTCGAGCGCGCGCCGGAACAGGCTCTTTGCTTCCTCATCGCCGTCGCGCTCGACGGACGCGCGCCACTCGGCGATGAGCCGGTCGTTTTCGGCGACCACCGCTTCGACGAGGTCGGCGTCAAGTGCGCCCCGCGCCGCCTCCCAGGCCCGGACCAGCAGGTTGCGCGCGGCCAGGGTCAGCCGCAGGGCCGGCAACAGCCGGTCGAGTTCGAGGGACTCGCGGGCCTGCTTCTGCAGGCTCTCCGCCCGCTCCAGCACTTCGCGCGCCCGGTCCTCGTCGCCGGCCCGCTCCCGGGCCCGAGCCAGCAGGGCATCGGTGCGATCAAGCTCGCTTGCGACCCGCTCGCGCCCGCCCTGCCGCCGGACCCGCTCCAGCGCCTCCCGGGCGTGGTTGCGGGCCGCGCGGGTGAACCGAAGCGCCAGCGCGTAGCGCCGGGCCTCGTGGTAGCGCCGGGCGGCTTCCTGCTCGCCGAGCGCGAGCCGGAGCAGTTCCTCCGCCTCGCGGACCCCGGCCCGCCGGATGACCGGCGCGGCCTCGGCCAGCAGTTCGGCGGTGCGCCGGATTTCCCCGGCGACCTTGTCCGGGTCAACCCCGACCAGTTCCAGCGCCCGCCGGAGCCGGAGCCGGGCCTGGTTGGTCGTGTAGAGAGCGAGTTGGTGACGGCGCTGGCGGTGCTGGTTCCAGGCCCGGGCCTGCAGTTCCTTGGCCTCGTTGAGCAGGGCCAGCGCCTCCTCGTTGCCCGACTCCCGGACCAGAGGCTCGGCCCGCTCGATGAGCCGGTCCGTGTTTTCCAGCTCCTGACGCACCTTCGGCGCTTCGTCGCCGCCCTGGGCAAATACCGGCACGCCGAGCGCCAGCAGGCAAATCAGCAATGTAATCGTTTTCATGGCTGTCCTCTTACTGCACCGTCCGTTCCAGTCCGACAACCCGTGTCACCACAACGGGATAGCAGTACGGCCGACCGCGGCCGCCGTACCTTTCGGTTCACTCTGTGCCTCCCGGTTCACTTTCTTCCTGCTTTCTGAGCCGGGTGTAGAGCATCCGGCGGGTGATGCCGAGCATCTTCGCGGCCTTGGACTTGTTGCCGCCCGCCTTCGCCAGCGCCTCGTGGAGCATCCGTTCCTCGACCTCGGCCAGCGAATGCGCTCCCGGTCCGGCCGGGGCAGAAGGCTTGAACGTCCTCTCCGGCAACTGGATGTGCTCCGGCCCGATTTCCTCCCCGGCCGCGAGAATCAGCGCCCGTTCGAGCACGTTCTCAAGCTCGCGGACATTGCCCGGCCAGTCGTGGCCGGCGAGAAGCCGGATGACCTCGGCCCCGGGCTCCCGGGCACAGCCCAGCCGCCGGAGGATGTGGCCGACGAGGAGCCGGATATCGCCCCGGCGCTCGCGCAGGGGCGGCACGGTAATCGGGAACACGCTCAACCGGTAGTAGAGGTCCTCGCGGAAGCCGCCGTCGCGGGCCGCGGCCGCGAGGTCGCGGTTGGTCGCGGCGACGACCCGCGCGTCCACCGTTATCGTCTCATTACCGCCGACCCGCACGAAGGTCCGGTCCTGCAGGAAGCGCAGGAGCTTGACCTGGAACGAGGGCGGCAGTTCGCCGACCTCGTCGAGGAACAGCGTGCCGCCCTCGGCCGCCTCGAGCCGGCCCCGCTTCCTGCCCGCCGCGCCGGTGAACGCGCCCTTCTCGTAGCCGAACAGCTCGCTTTCCAGCAGGGTCTCGGGCAGGGCCGCGGCGTGCACCGCCACGAAGGGCCTTGACGCCCGCGGGCTCAGCCGGTGGATCATCCGGGCGACCAGCTCCTTGCCGGTCCCGCTTTCGCCCAGCACCAGCACCGACGCTTCCGAAGGCGCGACCTTTTCGACCAGGGCCCGGACCCGCGCCAGCGCCGCGCTCGTGCCAACCATCTCGCGCCAGCGGTCGTCCCGGGCCAGCTCCTGCCGGAGCGCGGCGTTTTCCTCGCGGAGCGCCACCTGTCCGGCCAGCCGCTCCAGCTTGAGCGCGAGCTCGTCGAGGTCGAAGGGCTTGGTCACGAAATCGGCCGCGCCCGCCTTCATCGCCGCAACCGCGGTGCCGACATCGCCGTAGGCGGTCATCATCACGACCTCGCAACCCAGCGCTCGGGCCCGGTTCAGCACCGCCATCCCGTCCACCGGCGTCATCCGGAGGTCGGTCACGACCGCGTCATACCCGCCTCGCGCCAGTGCTTCAAGCGCGGCCGAGCCCGAGGTTTCGACCGCGACCCGGTGACCGCGCTCGACCAGCTCCTCGGCGACGTTGCGCGCGAACCGCTCCTCGTCGTCAACAATCAGTATTCTCATGGTTTCCTTCTGCCTCCCTTGAGCCCCGCGGTCGCACCGCGGCCGGCGAATAGCCCCTCCGCGTCCATCGGCGGTTACATCCGCGCCGCCGGCAACCGCACCACCAGCTCGGCCCCGGCCGCGCCCGGGTTGGCGAGTTCGACCCGGCCGCCGTGCGCTTCGACCGTCCGGCGCACCAGGAACAGCCCGAGCCCACTGCCCTTCTCCCGGGTCGTGAAGAACGGCTCGAACATCCGGCGCGCGGTACGCTCGTCCACGCCCGGCCCCTCGTCCCGGACCCGCAGGACCACATCGTGTCCGTCCCGCCGCGCCGCAATCTCCACCCTGCCTCCGTCCGCCTGTGCCTGCACCGCGTTGAGCGCCAGGTTCAGAAGCGCCTGCCGGAGTTCGTCGCGGTTGCCGGTCACGGTCGGCAGGCGCTCGTCCGAATCGGCACTGATTCGGACCCCGGACCGCTCCGCCTCGGCCGCAACCCTGTCCGCGACTTCGCGCGCCAGCTCGCCCAAATCAACCGGCCCGACGCTTTCGGACCGCGGTCGGCTGATGCCGAGGTAGTTCGAGACCACGCCCGCGAGCCGGTCCACCTCGTCCTGGATGAAGCGGAACTTCGGGTCGTCGCTGTCCC
This sequence comes from Caldifarciminota bacterium, assembly GCA_011049385.1. Lineage (GTDB taxonomy): Bacteria > Hydrothermota > Tepidihabitantia > Tepidihabitantales > Tepidihabitantaceae > DSBX01. The sequence continues at coordinate 18,511 of DSBX01000219.1, forward strand.
GGCCGTACTGCTTGCGGATTCGCTCCGCGGTCGAGCGGATAATCGCCAGCGGGTTCTTCACCTCGTGCGCGACCGCGGCCGACATCTGGCCCAGCAGGGCGAGCGAATTCGCCCGGGCCGCGGCCTGCTCCACCCGCAGGGCGTGCCGCACCAGGCTCACCGAGACCAGCACCACCGCGACGATGGCGAGCAGGCTCAGCAGGTTGATGAGCAACAGCCCACCCCGCATCTCGGCCAGCGTCGCGAAGAACCGGGCATCGGCCTCGACCCCGAGCGCGGCGCTGACCGCGCCGGTCGAGTCCCGGAGCGGCGCGTAGGCGCTCTTCAGGTAGAGCCGGCCGGAGCGGTAGACCGGAGACCGGGCCGGGATGCCGCTCAGGGCCGAGAGCAGTCCGGGCAGGTCCGCCTCCGGCGCGGCGGGCAACGTCTCATCCCCGGCCGGCCACCGGCGCAGGTCGTCGTCAACGATGAACAGCCCGAGCAGTTCGTTATCCTCCCGCACCGCCCGGAGAATCCTTTCGGCCTCCGGCTCCTGCCAGCTCCCGGCCAGCGCGGTCGAAGCGGTCGTCGCGATCGCCTCCAGCCGCGCGCCCAGTTCCGCCTCGAGCGCCCGCGACATTCGGGTGAACGCCCACCAGCCCTGCAGGTTGAACACGACGATGGCCGCGACCGCCAGCGCCGCGGCCCAGAACGCGAAACGCCGCCCGTGGCTTCCGGCCGATGCTCTCATCAGTCCAATCTACCGCCGGTCGGCGCTCAAGTCAAAGGGCGGGCTCGACCTGATGCCGGGCCCGCCCTTTTCTTCCGCTCAATCGTGGCTCAGCGCGTTCCGCTCCAGCGCGAAGTCAACGTCGCGGGTGACTTCGCGCGGATGCACCGGCACCACGCGGGGAAACTCCGCGGGCTGGTAGCCCCGCGCCCGTGCGCTCACCCGGTACTCGCCCGGCGGCAGGACGAGCCGGTAGTAACCGGCGCGGTTGGTCGCGACCCGGCCCGCGCCGTGCTCGCCCCGGGCGGCGACGATCGCGCCGGCAATCGGCTCGCCGGTCCGGGCGTCAACGACCCGGCCGGCGATGACGCCCTTGCGCGGCTTCGGCACGAGCGCGAAGTTGATGTCCTCGACGACCTGGCCCGGCTCGACCGTCACCGGCCGCGGAAACTCGGCGGGCAGGTGATGCCGCGCCCGGGCCGAAACCCGGTACTCGCCCGGCCTCAGACCGCGCAGGAGATACTCGCCCTGCTCATTGGTCCGTGCCGCCCGGCGGCCGTGGCGGCCGTGGGCCATCACCCTTGCGCCGCGGATCGGTTCCCCGGTCCGGCGGTCAACAACCCGGCCGCGGATTGCGCCCGGGTCCGGGTTCTGCACCGGCGCGAGACGGAAGTCAATATTCTCGGTCACCTGCCCCTCGCGCACCGGCACCGGCCGCGGGAAGTCCGCCGGCTCGTAGCCGCGCGCGGCGGCGCGCACCCGGTACTCGCCCGGCCTCAGGTTCTCGAACAGGTAGCGACCGCGCGCGTTGGTCCGCGTCTGGGCGGCCGCGCCGCCCTCGGCCCGGGCGACGACCAGCGCGCCGACGACCGGCTCGCCGCTGACCGCGTCCAGCACCTGCCCGGAGATGCCGCCGGCGAAGCCGACGCCGACCAGCGCCGCGACCGACAGCAGTGTCAGGAAGCTCTTCATGGTTCGGTCCTTTCTGTTGCTGATTACGGTTCTCGAAACACTATACGAAATCATCGCACCCGTTAATAGCAACAAGCGTTCCTGCAATGCATCTGCCGCATCTGCGGGGAGTTGGACGAACCCGGGCCGGGCGCGGGCGGACATTCCGGTCCGGTTCTGTCCCGCACGGGACAGCGGCCCGGGAAAGGAAAGGCGGGCGCGGGCGGGTTAGTTGTCCGCGTCGGCGCGGTCCTGGCCGGAGAAGCGGGCCTGATAGTTCTGCCAAGCCTCGTGGCGCACCCGCTCCATCTCGGTGATGACCTGCCAGGACTCATCCTGGCGGCCGAGGAAGAGCAGGGCATCGGCCAGGGTGATGTAGGCATACGGGGCATTAACGTTGAGCCGGATGGCACGGCGGCAGGCGCCGGCCGCGAGCCGGTAGTGGCCGCGGCGCAGGTGCAAATCCCCGAGCAGGGAAAGCGCGTCGGCATCCTCCGGCGCCAGCCGGACCAATCGGCGGGCGGTGCGGGCCGCCTCGTCGAGCCGGCCCGCCTCGCGGTAGGCGCGGCTGAGCCGGGCCAGCGTTTCGGTATCGTCCGGGTCCTCGCGGGCCATCTGCTCCAGCGCGGCGATGGCCTCGATGCGCATATTGAAATGCTCAAAGAAGCCGCTCGTCAGTTCCGGGTGTTCGCCGAACCGGTCGAGAATCTCGCGGTAGAGGTCAATCGCGTCGTCGGACCGGCCCAGCCGGCGCAGGCAGTCCAGCAGGTAGAAATGCCCGGCCATCTCGTCCGGCTCGGCGTTGACCGCGCGGGCGAACTCGCTCGCCGCCTGTTCGATCATCCCCTCATAGTAGTAGTCCCGCCCCAGCTTCTGGTGCGGATGCTCGATGTCGGGCGCGACCGCGTGGGCCCGCCGGTAGTGCTGGAGCGCGCCCTCGTACTCGCCCTCCATCGCGAAGAAACCGCCCAGCGCGACCAGCGCCCGGACGTTGTCCGGGTCCCGCTCCAGCGCGCGGCGGTAGGCGGCGATACCCTTCTCCCGCTCGCCCGAGTACTCGTGGACGATGCCGAGGCCGATCTCCAGCTCCAGCGCGTCGGGCAGTTCCCGCCGCGCGGCCTCCATCAGCTCCTCGGCCCGGGAGAAGTTCGCCAGGTAAAGATAGCGCACCCCTTCGCAGGCCCGGGTCCAGGGATGGCGGCGGTTCACCGCCAGCGCGTGCTCGCAGACCTGCTCGAGCGGCTGTTCGCGGGTCAGGACGTGGGCGCAGAGCGCGGCCAGGTAATGGGCCTGGAGATTGTCGGGCGCGAGTTCGAGCGCTTCGAGGAACAGGTCCAGTGCATCTTCCTCGTTCTCGCGGTAGAACTCGGCCAACCCGCGTTCAATCAGGCCGCTGGCGGTCGCTATCGAAGGCCGGGGCCGGGTGCGTCTCGCCGACCGGGTTTCGCCGGAAAACGGTTTCTCCATCGCAGGTAATTCTACCTCCGATTCGGGCCGCTGGCAATGCCCGATGCGCGTCCGGCTCAGCGCGGACGGCTGTCCTCATACAGCCGCTCCACCGCCGTCCGCAACTGCCGGTAAGCCTTGCCGGTCAGAACGCCCGGCCCCAGCGCCTTCGCCCGCGCCTCGGCATCCCGCAACCGCTCCGCCCGCGTCTTCCGCGGCCGCCCCCGCTTCGTTTGCTTCGTGCTTCGGCTTTCTGCTTCTTCCGTCTGTTCCAGCGCTCGCCACACCATCCGGCCATAGTCCAGCGCCAGCTTCCGGACGGTGAGCGTCGGCGCAACCCCCAGCCGGTTTACCTCGCTCTCCACCACCCGGCTCAACCGCCGCTGGTCCTGCGCCGAGCGCAACTGGCGCGACAGCGCCGCGGCCCGCTTCGCCGGGGCGACCGGCTTCTGCCCGACCCGCTTCCGCGCCGCCTCGGTCTTCCGGTCATAGACCTCAAGCCGTGACGCGTCCCGGCTATAGTCCCCGGCCAGGCCGGCCAGCGCAACCTCCCGGTCCGGCTTCTCCCGCAGGGGCGGCAGGTTGGTGTACTGCGCCAGCGGCACGAGGATGTCATTGAACGACGCCCGGCAGGCCCGCAGGTAGTCGGCAACCAGCCTCAGGCTTGGTTGGCTCAGCTTGCCGTTCTCCAACCGGCTGAGATGCAGGTTGAAGCTCGGCTTCCGGTTCATCACATAC
>DSBX01000255.1 GCA_011049385.1 Caldifarciminota bacterium
ACGGCTTGACAGGACGAGGCGTCCGGTTATTCTCAGCGACGATGAGAGATGCTCCGGTTGCCATCAAAGCGAGGAGTTCAGCAGATGCCCCGTATCTTCGACAACATTGAAGAAGAGCTTCTTCCCGCTCTGCGGGACACGCTGAGGGTTTCCGAGCGGGCCGACTTCTGCGTCGGCTACTTCAACCTGCGTGGCTGGAAACGGCTTGATGACCTGGTCGAGAGATGGTCGGGTGAGGATGGCCACCGCTGTCGCCTGCTCGTCGGGATGCACCGCCCGCCCGAAAAGGAGTTGACGGAACTATTCAGCCTGACTGGTGCTGACGAGGAGGCCGACCAGCGGGCGGCCGTGCAACTCAAGAGGCAATTTGCACAAGGTTTCCGCGACCAGCTTTCGGTCGGCGTGCCGACGAACGAGGACGAAGCCGGCCTGCGACGTCTGGCGGCTCAGATCCAGGCAGGAAAACTGCAGGTCAAGCTGTACCTGCGCCACCCGCTGCACGCCAAGCTGTACCTGCTCTTCCGGCCCGACCCCGTGAACCCGTTCACCGGGTTTGTGGGCAGCAGCAACCTGACGCTGTCCGGGCTGTCGAAACAGGGCGAGCTCAATGTTGACGTTCTCGACCACGACGCCTGCGCCAAGCTGGCCGTCTGGTTCGAAGAACGCTGGAACGACCATTGGTGCCTCGACATCTCGGAAGAGCTGGTCCAGATCATCAACGAGTCGTGGGCGCGTGAAGACCTGATTCCGCCCTACCACATCTACATCAAGATGGCCTACCACCTGTCCCAGGAGGCGCGCGCGGGCCTGGCCGAGTTCAAGATGCCGCGCGACTTCGAGGCCACGCTGTTCGAATTCCAGGCCGCCGCCGTCAAGATAGCCGCCCGTCACCTCAACCAGCGCGGCGGCGTACTCATCGGCGACGTGGTCGGGCTGGGCAAGACCCTGATGGCCTGCGCGGTGGCTCGGATATTCGAAGAGGACCCCTACTTCCTCGAAACGCTGGTCATCAGCCCGAAGAACCTCACCGGGATGTGGCAGGAGTACGTCGCCAGACTGCGGTTGCGAGCCAAGGTCGTGTCTCTGAGTACGGCCATCAACGACCTTCCCGACCTGCGACGTTACCGGCTGGTCATCATTGACGAAAGTCACAACCTGCGCAACCGTGAGGGCAAGCGTTACCGGGCGGTGCTGGATTACGTCAGCCGCAACGACAGCAAAGTCATCCTCCTGACCGCGACACCCTACAACAAGACATACCTGGACCTGTCCAGCCAGTTGCGGCTCTTCGTGCCCGAGGACCGCGACCTCGGTATCCGGCCCGAACAGACGTTGCGTGAAACCGGCCAGGTCGAGTTCGAACGCCGGCACCAGTGCGGACTGCGCACGCTGGCCGCGTTCGAGCACAGCGAGTTCCCGGACGACTGGCGCGAACTGATGCGGTTATATCTTGTACGCCGGACGCGGTCTTTCATCAAGGACAACTACGCCGAAACCGACCCGAAGTCGGGACGCAAGTACCTGACCTTCCAGGACGGCAGGAAGGCACCGTTTCCGGACCGGGTGCCCAGGACGCTGAAGTTCAAGGTGGACGAGAAGGACAAGGCCGACCAGTATGCCCGGCTCTACTCGCCCGGCGTCGTTTCCGCCATCAATGCCCTCCACCTGCCGCGGTACGGCCTCGGCAACTATGTTGCCGAGACACCCCGCAAGCCCCCTTCCCCGGCCGAAGCCGAGCAACTCAAGAACCTGTCCCGGGCCGGGAAGCGACTGATGGGCTTTTCCCGCACCAACCTGTTCAAACGACTGGAGAGCTGCGGCGAGGCCTTCGTCCTGTCGGTCCGGCGGCACATCCTGCGCAACTACGTCTACCTGCACGCGGTTGAGAATGGACTGGAACTGCCCATCGGCACCCAGGACCTGGTCGTGCTTGATGACGAGGATATCGAGACCGAGAACGACGAGGGCGCGATGGTCGAGACGGTATCACGCCCGCCGCGAACTGCGGCCGAGTTCCGCCGGCGGGCCGCGGTCATCTACGAAGCCTACCGCAAGCAGGGCGGGAACCGGTTCAAGTGGTTGCGGGCTTCGTTGTTCGACGAAGCACTCAAGTCCGACCTCGCGGCGGACGCGGACCGGCTCATCAAACTGCTCAACGACATCGGTGACTGGGACCCGGGCCGCGACAGCAAACTGGCGGTCCTGCACGACCTGCTGATGCGCAAGCACGGGAAGGAAAAGGTCATCGTCTTCTCGCAGTTCGCGGACACGGTGGACTACCTTGCGGCCGAACTGGCGAAGAAGGGCGTGGACGGGCTGATGGGCGTCACCGGCGCGGCCGAGAACCCGACCGCCATCGCCCACCGGTTCAGCCCGAAGAGCAACGAGAGCCGCGACAAGGTCCCGCCTTCGGATGAGCTTCGGGTCGTGATTGCCACCGACGTGCTGTCCGAAGGCCAGAACCTCCAGGACGCGCACATCGTGGTCAACTTCGACCTGCCCTGGGCGATCATCCGGCTCATCCAGCGCGCGGGCCGCGTGGACCGCATCGGCCAGGAGTCGTGGCAGATACTCTGCTACTCGTTCCTGCCCGCCGACGGGGTAGAACGCATCCTGAGACTGCGGGCCCGCGTGCGCCAGCGCCTGCAGGAGAACGCCGAGGTGGTCGGTTCGGACGAAGCGTTCTTTGGAGACGCCGGCGAGACGCGGCTGGTCAACGACCTGTACAACGAGAAACCGGGGGTCTTCGACGACGAGGACGGCGAGGTTGATCTTGCGTCCTATGCCTGGCAGGTCTGGCACAACGCGGTCAAAGCCGACCCGAAACTGGCGAAGCTGATACCGGCCCTGCCGCCGGTGGTATTCTCGGCGCGCGAGCACTCGCCCACCGGAAACAGACCGGCCGGCGTGCTGGTCTACGCCCGGACGGCCGAGGACAATGATGCCCTCGCCTGGATAGACGGGACCGGCCGGAGCGTCACCGAGTCGCAATACGCCATCCTCAAGGCCGCGGAATGTGCGCCCGACACCCCGGCCCTGCGCCGGGCCGAGAATCATCACGAACTCGTACAGCAGGGTGTCCGGCAGATAGTATCCGATGAGCAGGCCATCGGCGGGCAACTGGGCCGTCCGTCCGGCGCGCGCTCCAAGACCTACGAGCGGCTCAAGCGCTACCAGGCCGAGGTGACCGGCACGATGTTCGATGTCCCGGAGCTCAAGCGTGCGATTGACGATATCTACCGTGCGCCGTTGCGTGAAGCGGCCAAGGACGCGCTCAACCGGCTCCTGCGCACCGGCGCGTCGGACCAGACCCTGGCCGAGCTGGTGATGCATCTGCGCGATGACGACAAGCTCTGCGTGGCGACCGAGGACGTGACGCCGAACGAGCCCAGGCTCATCTGCTCGCTCGGGCTTAGGGCGAAAGGGGAATAGCCGATGGCACTGGACATGGTCCGTGCGCGTGACTGGCTGGCGAAGTCGGCATTGAAGGAACTATTCGTACAGGGTCTGGGGTGGGACCGTTTCCGCGGCAAGGCGATGGATGTCGAGGTGGACGGAATCGGTTTCGCTGTTGAGCCGGTGGCCGAGAAGTGCGGGTTCGCGGTCTTCCTTTGCCGGTCTGCGGGCGGCGCGATTCCGGATTACCCGACCCGGCGCAAGCTCGAAGCGAGAATCAGGAAACTGTACCACGAGCATATCATCGTCTTCACCGACGATATGCAGACCGAGCAGAAATGGCTCTGGGTCCGACGCGAGCCGGGCAAGCCCACGGTCGGCCGCGAGTACACTTACCGGCAAGGTCAGTCCGGCGAAGCCCTGCTCCAGCGGTTGAACGAACTGGCGGTTGAACTCGAAGAAGAGCTCAAGGGCATCACGATTGTTGACATTGCCGGTCGGGTGGCGAAGGGACTGGACCGGGACAAGGTCTCGAAGAAGTTCTACACCCGGTTCAAGGACGAGCACGCGAAGTTCCTGAAGTTTCTGAAGGGCATTCCGGATGAACATCTCCAGCGCTGGTACGCCTCGGTGATGCTCAACCGGCTGATGTTCATCTACTTCATCCAGAAGAAGGGTTTTCTGTCCGGTGATGTTGACTACCTGGGAAGCAAACTCGCCGAGAGCAAACAGCGCGGTCGGGACCGGTTCTACCGTGACTTCCTCTGCCCGCTGTTCTTTGAGGGCTTCGCGAAGAAGGAGGCTGACCGCGAGCCGAAGACACGGAAACTGCTCGGTAAGGTTCCCTACCTGAACGGCGGCATCTTCCAGTTACACCAGATAGAAACCGCCCACGGCCGGGCCATTGAAGTTCCGGACAAGGCGTTCGAGGCCCTGTTCGCGTTCTTCGACGAGTACCGCTGGCATCTCGATGAGCGTCCGCTCAAGGACGACAAAGAAATCAACCCGGATGTCCTCGGCTACATCTTCGAGAAATACATCAACCAGAAGCAGATGGGCGCGTACTACACCAAAGAGGACATTACCGAGTACATCGGACGGAACACGATTGTCCCGCGCCTGCTCGATATTGCCCGGAAGAACTGCAAGGTGGCGTTCGAGGGCGATGGTGCGGTCTGGCGACTACTCCAAGCCGACCCGGACCGGTATATCTTCGAACCGGTCCGCCGCGGCGTTATTGCGGATAGGGGACATGACCCGAATTCGACCTCGAATTCGGGCTCGTGTCCCCGGAACCTGGAGCCCTCGGTTATCCCCGAATCCCGCCTGCCCGACTTCGTGCAGAAAGGCATGCACGACCCCAAAGCCCGGATGTTCGAAAAGCGCTACAACCTCGGGGACGCCGAACTGCTGGATGACAAGGGCAACAAGCTCACCCTGCCGACCGAAACCTGGCGGGAGTATGTCGCTCGCCGACAGCGCTGTCTGGAACTGCGCAAAAAGCTGGCGAAGGGCGAGGTCAGGGATGTTAATGACCTGATAACGTACAACCTTGATATCCGCCAGTTCGCCCAGGATGCTGTCGAAGATGCGGGCCCGGAGCTTCTGCGCGCGGTCTGGCGCGGGCTGAACGGGATGTCGGTGCTCGACCCGACCTGCGGCTCGGGCGCGTTCCTGTTCGCCGCGCTCAACATCCTCGAGCCGCTCTACGTGGCCTGTATCAACCGGATGCGAGTCCTGCTCGGCGACCTCGCGCAATCGGGCAGGAAGCACAGCCCGAAGAGTACGAAGACTTCCGCAAAGTCCTTGAGCAGGTCGAACAACACCCGAACGAACACTACTTCATCCTCAAGACGATTATCGTCAGCAACCTCTACGGCGTGGACATAATGGAAGAAGCGGTCGAAATCTGCAAGCTCCGGCTGTTTCTCAAGCTGGCCGCGCAGGTTGACCCGGACCCGGCCAAAGACAACTTCGGCATCGAACCCCTGCCGGACATTGATTTCAACATCCGTTGCGGCAATACGCTTGTCGGCTATGCGACCTATGAGCAGGTCGAGCGGGCGGTATCGAGCAAACTTGATTTCGAGGGTGCGATGGAGGCCATCGAGGAGAAAGCACAGGAGGTTGAACGACTAACCGCGAGTTTCCGGTTACAGCAGACCGAGCACGGCGGTGAGGTCACTGCCGAAGATAAAGATATCCTGCGCACAAAGCTGGCCGTATTGGAATCCGAACTCAACCTTCACCTCGCCCGGGAGTACGGCAAGAATCCGAACAAGTCCAGCGAGTTCAAGGCCTGGCTTGACTCCCACAAGCCCTTCCACTGGTTCATCGAGTTCTATGGGATAATGAAGTCCGGCGGTTTCGACGTCATTATCGGGAATCCGCCGTGGATTGAGTACACAAAGGTCGTATCGGAGTACTCCGTGCAGGAGTATGCCTACAAGACCCTACGCTGCGGCAATATCTACGCGCCGGTCTTGGAGCGGTGTTTCACTCTTCAGAGACCGCGCTCGCGCTCAGGCATGATTGTGCAGATGTCTGCCATCTGCACAGACAGAATGGTGCCACTTCAGGGTAGCTACCTCGAAAACAGCGACGTCGTGTGGGCATCCGCCTATGACGACCGCCCCTCCAAGCTATTTTCGGGACTCCAGCACGTTCGGGCAGCGATTCTGCTTTGCCGTCGCGGGGAGACCAGCGGTGCCGTTGTCCAGACTACGGGCCTCACTCGCTGGAAGGCTGATGGCCGCGAGGTACTGTTTGCCTTGGTGGCGTACCGCAACGTCACTGCGCTGGTAGCACCAGGTACGTTTCCCAAGGCGTCTTCGAGCCAACTGGTTTCGCTGATGGCCCACCTTAGGGAGTCGGGGGATACGCTCGCTTCTTTCTGTAGGCTTGGGGCGCGTACAGCAGTATACTACCATCGCAGTCCGCTGTACTGGATAAGGTCGATGGATTTCTTGCCGCATTTTGCGTCTGGCGCGGCCGACAGGTCTGTCCATCACTTCAAAGACTGCGGCTTGCGGGAGGCGGGCCATCAGCCGATGGTCGGCAGCGTGCTCAATAGTACGCTGTTCTACTTGTGGTTCATAGCGCATGGCAATGGCCGGAACGTAGCCCTGCGCGATATTACTACGTTCCCGGTTCCTCGGATCCTCGTAAGCGGACTGGCGCCGGCACCGCTTCCGGAGCTATACAAGCGGCTCATGAAAGACTACCGGGCCAACTCCGTGCGCCGGCGACTCTCAAACGGCATCGAGTATGACGAATTCTACCCTAGCCTGTCCAAGCCCATCATCGACAAGATTGACCAGGTGCTGGCCAAGCATTACGGGTTCACGGATGAGGAGCTGGACTTCATCATCAACTACGACATCAAGTATCGGATGGGAAGAGGGGCGGGAAGCGCTGCCGATGAGTGAACTAGCGCCGAGTCGGCTCCTGTTCAGCGGAGCAGGCCAGTGGTGGTTGCCCGCAAGTCCTTCAGAACGGCGGGCTGGCCGTTTAGAGTGTCTTGTCGACAGAGGCGTCCGGCTCAAGTTGACAGGTTCGTTTGGCGACATAGAGCAGCGGCACACCTGGCCGGACGTCGTTCTTGGAGAACTCGACGATGGCACCAATGCCACCTTGCTTAGATGCTGGCGTGCGGACATCCTGGAGCTTTGCGCTGGTTCTGCCATTCCCTCGGATGCCCGGTTCGCTGCCGAGACGGCGCTGGTCGGACGGCACTTCGATTCACCGGAGGCGGCCGCATTCGAGTCCGTGGAGGTCAGCTACCTGGGTCTACTTGAGTGGCTGGGGCCCGGCGCATTCTCAGGCCGTTCCCGGAATGGCGCCCAGACCTGGCATCATACGGCCATCCCCAACCTGAGCATCTCGGTAGGCGACCAGGTGCTGGGCCTGAAGACCGCCTTCGCCGCAGACGAAGACCCGAGCGTATGGTTGAACCATGAGAAGCTGCTCTACCTGACTTGCAGTCGCAACCAAGTTCTTCCGTTCAGTTCTTGGCGCTCGGGCTTCTTGGCTTTGATACGGGACTTCCTGACCTTCGCGATGAGGCAGGATACCCCGCCGGTCCGTATCAGGGCTTTCCCGGCCAATGCCAAGCCGGAAGAAGTTGTTGACATCTACCTATATGGGATGGCCCACCCCCAAGACGAGGTATTCTCAAGACGAACACGGGTCCTCTTCTGGTACTTCTCACGCCCGGGGTCTGCCGAGTCGGCCCTAAGTGAGTGGCTTGCCAAAGCAGATACCTTGGAGTCAGTACGGGTTCTTCACTGCGAACTGCTCAGGCGTCCCGAGCTACCCATACGCCTGCAATTCCTGCTGGCCATGCAGTCACTGGAAGCATTTCACCGTTGCACGAGAGAAGGAGTCTACCTACTAAAAGAGGAATGGGAGCCAGTCATACAGACCTTGGAGAAGGCGGTCAAGTCTGCGGCCACCGGCGGCTTGAAGGATAGCCTCGTTCAGCGCTTGAAGTATGGTAATGAGTATTCACTCCGCAAGCGGCTCACCGAACTCGTCACCGAATACAAGAAGGGTTTGGGCGACACGGAGATGCCGGTTGGAGCGATGGTTGACAAGCGGAACGAGCTGACTCATCCGAAGAACCCGACTCACCCTTCACAAGCAGAGATTGAGGACATCTCCCTGCTGACCGAATTGGCTCAGGCTCTCACAGAGGCTTGCCTGTTGTCGGCGCTCGGGTTGTCGGAGGACTTCATCAGGGACAGAGTTGGCCAGGAAGAGCAATGCCGGTCAGCGTCCGACGAATGGAAGAGGAGGCATCCCTGACTTCATCGTCAATTATGACATCAAGCATCGGATGGGAAGAAGGGCGGGGGAGGAGGCTTAGGCGATAGAGCCTGGGGCATGTCGTTGAACTTGTTGGCACTGAAGATAGTATTGAACTCAAAAGGAGCTAGATAATGACGAAGCTAGAACTCAGGAACATCGGGCAGCTTCGCGAAGCCGCAGTCGAATTTGGGGACCTGACTATCCTGGTCGGACCACAAGCGAGCGGTAAGAGCATCTTCCTGCAGTTCCTGAAGCTGCATCTTGATTCGCGCAAGATCGTCGCCGACCTGCGCAAGCACGGCCTAGTGCGGCAAAGGGACATCAGCAGTTTCCTCGGGCTGTATCTTGGCGAAGGGATGTCCGGCCTGTGGAGCAACGGTCCCAACGGGAGTCAGGTGACGGTGGACAACACCGCGGTAGATATGACCAGCGTGCTGCGGATTCGACTGGGGAAGCATGAACCAGAGGAGGTGCTCTTCTACATTCCTGCCCAACGTGTCCTTGCGTTGAACCAGCAGGGTTGGTGGAGACCGTTCAGCGACTACCGTCCCAACGACCCCTATATCGCCCGAGCCTTCAGCGAGAACATCAGGATTCTGATGGAACAGGGTCGGTTCACAAGAGCGGAGGGCGGCCTGTTTCCTAGGAGCAGCCGGCTGAAGCGCGAAATCCGCGATGAACTCGACAGGGCGGTTTTCCACGGTTTCGGTCTTACCATAGACGACGTCGGCGGCCAGAAGCGCTTGGTATTGGTGAATCGCGGTGCGAAGTACCCATTTATGGTGTGGTCGGCCGGACAGCGCGAGTTCGTACCACTCCTGCTCGGGCTCTACTGGTTGATGCCCCCGGCCCGGGTATCGCGGCGTGCGCAACTTCAATGGGCCGTCATCGAGGAAGTCGAGATGGGTTTGCATCCCAAGGCCATTTCAGCAGTCATGATCGCGGTCTTGGATTTGGTATCGCGCGGATACAGGGTCGTGCTCTCGACGCACTCACCGCACGTGCTCGACGTTGTCTGGGCGATTAGGACCATCCAACAACACCAAGCCGGCTACGAACCAATCCTGAAGATGTTCGGCCTTGAGCGCACGCAGCCGACGCAGAAGCTGGCAGAACGCGTCCTTCAGGCGACGTATCGTTCCTTCTACTTCAACCCCGTGCCGACACTAGCTCCGACAGTGACCGACATCTCCGAACTCGATCCCGGCTCGGCTGACGCGGCAGTGGCCGGCTGGGGCGGGCTGAGTGAGTTCAGCGGCCGCATCGCAGACATTGTGGCCAGGGTTGTGGCCGATGCCGAGCACCGGGGGGAGGAGTGACGTTCGAAGCCGCGGTCCGCGCCACGCCCGAGATCCGCAATGGCTACTACCCGGGGCTCCGGGCACTCAAGGGCGAGCACCGTACCAAAGTGACACGCAAGACCACCCAATGTAGCTGGCGCGGTAGCGTTGACATGGACGCTGATCTCGCCGCTCGATACCCGAATGATGCTCGTTGGGACTACGCGATTGGCTTCGGCTATCAGTCAAGGCAGGATGGGGTAGCGTTTGTTGAAGTTCACCACGCATCCTCTTCAGAAGTCGAAACCGTTATCAGGAAGAAGGACTGGCTCACTGGTTGGGTTGCGCGGTCAGCTCCGTCGCTGCGCGGCATGGCACCCGGGGGATTCCACTGGGTATCTACCGATGGCGTGCATATTCCGCAAGGGAGCCGCCAGCGACGCCGGCTGGCGCTGTCGGGAATCACCGTTGGCAGCATGGCCCGGATTGGGTAGGTGCCGAGACCAGGTGCTGGCCAAGCATTACGGATTCACGGATGAGGAGTTGGACTTCATCATCAACTACGACATCAAGTATCGGATGGGAAGAAGGGCGGGGGAGGAGTGAGTAGCCTGTGACTCAGTTTAGTCAAGCCGAGCTGGTCGAACTGGTTGACCGGCTGAGAGCGAAGCCGCATGAAACCGAATGGTTGGAGTTCAAAGGCGAGGCATGTGCTCCACAGAGAATTGGAGAGTATCTATCGGGACTTGCCAATTCGGCGGCTCTGAAGCGCAAGTTGCGCGGTTATCTGGTGTTCGGAGTGGAGAACAAGACTCACAAAGTCATCGGCACGAACCACAATCCCGAGTCGGAGAAGAGCAATGGTCAACCACTGCTGTTGTGGCTTACTATGGGTTTGGCACCCCGAGTAGACCTGCGTGTCACTCGTTTCGAGCATCCTGACGGCCATGTTGTTGTGTTCGATGTGGAAGCAGCACACGACCGGCCGGTCGAGTTTCGCGGAACTGCCTATGTTCGGGTCAGTGAGTGCCTGACGCAGCTCAGAGAACACCCAGAGAAGGTGCGTGCCATCTGGAACCTGCGTACCGACTGGACTGCTCAGGTATGCGAGCGCGCTTCGCTGGATGATCTTGACCCGGACGCCATTGCCATGGCCCGGAAGCAGTTCGCGGAGAAGCACCCCGCGCAGGTGGAGGAAGCTGCGCACTGGGATGACGAGGCTTTCCTTAACAAGGCCAAGCTAGCGGTGCAGGGCGCGGTTACGAATACTGCGGTTCTGTTGCTCGGGCGGCCCGAGGCGGCTACATTGCTGGCTCCGGCTGTGGCTCGCATCTCGTGGCTCCTGCGCGATGACAAGAACCAGGAGAAGGACTACGCGCACTTTGGGACACCGTTCATCCTTCAGGTGGACCGTGTTCTTAAGAGAATCCGCAACCTGACCATTCGTGCAATGCCCAGTGGGACACTATTCCCCAAGGAAATCAGCCAGTATGACCTATGGGTGATACGCGAGGCGCTTCATAACTGCATCGCGCATCAGGACTACGGGCTTGCCGGCCGTATCAACTTGGTCGAGACGCCGACTACGGTTCGGCTATCGAACATGGGGAGTTTCATCCCCGGCAGTGTTGAACGGGTAATCGGACTGGACGCTCCACCTGAGTACTACCGTAACCGGTTCCTGGCCGAGGCAATGGTGAATCTGAATATGATTGACACCCAGGGCGGGGGTATCAAGAAGATGTTCCGGACTCAGGCCGGCCGGTTTTTCCCGCTACCTGACTACGACCTGTCTCAGCAGAGCAGGGTCGAGGTTTCGATTGAGGGCCGAATTCTGGACGAGCGATACACGCGTCTTCTGATGGAACGGACTGACTTGGACCTGACTACTATGATGCTTCTCGACAAAGTCCAGAAGCGAAACCGGATTCCGCGCGAGGCACACAGGCGCCTGAAGTCCGATGGTCTTGTCGAAGGGCGCTATCCTAATCTCATCGTAGCCAAGCCGATTGCGCAGGCCACCGGCCAGAAGGCCCGTCATACCCGAGACAGTGGATTCAACCAGCAGTACTATCTGGACCTTGTTGTGAAGCTGGTGAAGGAGCACGGTCCAGTTACGCGCAAGGACATTGACGAGCTACTGTTAGACAAGCTCCCCGGGGTTCTCTCAGCAGAGCAGAGAAGAAGCAAGATACACAACCTGCTTACTCGTCTCTCGCGGGAGGGCCGCATCTGCAATACAGCGGGGCGTCGATACCCGTCATGGCGGATTGCTACCAGTCAAGATGCTCCTGAAGCAAAAGGGAATGGTACCTGAGCAATGACGGCACAGCCGGGTTCTATAATAAGTCGTGGATTCACAGGATATTGCCCATTGTTAACTGCCGGACGCTTCGTAGATGATGAACAAAGGAGGGGGTGCGTCTGCCCTCCTCGGTGAGCGAGTGAGAATCAACGTTTCTGCCGTAGGGCTGCAAAGCGGTTCCACCGGTAACTCCACCCTCCTCGATTCCCCCCTCCTCGCCCTGTTCTGCTCCGTCAAATGCCCGGGGAGCATCATCTTGAAGACCTTCGACCTGATGAAGGAACTGCGGGATAAACAGGTCGGCGTCATCAGCGGGTTTCACGCGCCGATGGATAAGGAATGTCTCGATATCCTGTTGCGCGGGAAGGGGCCGGTAGTCTGGTGTCCGGCCCGGAGCATCGAGAAGATGCGGCTGAGTGCGGCTTACCGGCAGGCCATCGAAGCCGGGCGATTGCTCTTGCTGTCGCCGTTTCCTCCCGAGCAGAGTCGGATATCGGCAGAGCGGGCCGAACTCAGAAACCGATTCGTGGCGGGCCTGGCCAAGCGGGTATTCGTGGCCTATGCCTCTCCGGGCGGCAAGGTTGAAGCGCTCTGCCGGGAGCTGGCCGCGGCCGGCAAGCCGCTGTTCACCTTTGAAGACCCGCACAATGCGAACCTGCTGTCCGCGGGCGCAAGACCTGTGCAGACGCCAGGCGAACTGGTCGCGGACCGTCAGTGACCGCGACCGATTGGCCCGAAGGGCAGCTACCGCCCGGCGGTGTCGTCCGGCGTGAGGGCACAGGAACTGTTTTTCGCAGGACGCATTGGTTGCGAAAGGGCCTCGGGTCGGCTTGACAGGGCGGGGCGGGAGTCTAGACTGCCCTGACGGCGCAAGCACCTAAAGGAGGAACACCATCATGCGCATTGTCACGTCCGTCTTGCTGGCCGCCGCGGTCGCGGCCGCGGGGGTCATCGTCGTGCCCGATGATTACCCGACCATCCAAGCCGGGCTCAACGCCGCCGCCTACGGCGATACGGTGCTGGTGATGCCCGGCACCTACCCGGAGAACATCACCTGGCCGGCGCGGGACGGCATCCGGCTTTATTCCGCCGAGGGCCCGGCCGCAACCGTCATTGACGGCGGCGGCAACGGGCGGGTGATGGACATCGCCGGCAACAGTATCAGGGAAGCCACCGAACTGCGCGGGTTCACCATCACCGGCGGTCGGATGGAAGGCAGTAGCGGCTCCGGCGCGGGTATCCGTGTCAGCGACGCCAACCCTGTCATCACCGGCAATATCATCCGGGGCAATGAGAACGTGACCGATTCGGGCCAGACGTCGGGCCGGAACTACGGCGGCGGGCTCTACATCAGAAACGACGCTTCCGGTCGCGCGACCGAGGTGCGGTTCAATGTCATTGACAGCAACCGCCAGGTGGACGGCGCCTGGAACTACGGCGCGGGCGTCTATGTCACCGGCGCGGGCGGGGCGGTTCTCCGGCAGAACGTCATTCGCGGCAACGTCAACGAGTCCGAACACAATCCTTCCAACCGGGGCCACGGCGCCGGGGTGTACATCGCTGACGGCGCGCTGTTGTTTTCGAATCTCATCGTCGGCAACGTCAACCGGACCAATGCCTGGAACTACGGCGCGGGCGTCGCCTGCACCGGCACCCGGGCGGAGCTGTACGCCAACACCATCGTCGCCAACGCCTGCCAGGGCGGGACCTGGCGTTACGGCGGCGGGGTGTTCGTGTATCTGAACACCGCCGCGGCGGTGAAGAACAACATCATCGTCGGGAACGCGGCCGGGCAGGGCGGCGGTCTGTACCGTTTCGACCACGCCAGCGCGTTGTTGGACAATTCCCACAATGACGTCTGGAACAATACCGGCGGCAACTATGCCAACTGCTCGCCCGGGCCGGGCTGTATTTCGGAGGACCCGCTGTTCGCGGCCGGGCCGATGGGCGGGTATTACCTGAGCCAGGTCGCGGCCGGCCAGCCGGACAACAGTCCCTGCGTTGATGCCGGCGATACCATCATCACCGCCTGGCCGGTGAATCTGGACTCGATGCTTCTCGCCTGGACCACCCGCACCGATTCGGTGATGGACGCGCCGCCGATTGACATCGGCTATCATTACCCGGTCGGGGTGATGACCGGGGTCGCGGAGATGCCTTCGTTCGTCTGCCGGCCGGTCCGGGTGACCCCGAATCCCTCGACCGGGTCGGTGCGTTTCAGCCTGCCCGGAACAGGCGGGCCGGTGCGGCTGGCGATTCACGATGCGGCGGGCCGGCTCGTGCGTGTGCTTACGGGCGTCGGGCCGCTGGAGTGGGACGGCCGCGACGCGGCCGGCCGGAAGGTCGCGGCCGGGGTCTATCCCTGGCGGGTCGAGGGTGGCGGGAACATCACCTCGGGCCGGTTGTTGCGGCTCTAGCGGCGGGCGAGAGCGGTACGCAGGCGCGGGGTTCAGCGGAGAAGAACGATGCGGCGGGTGAGCGGGGGTTCGGGGCCGTCGGTTTCGAGCCGGATGAACCAGGTGCCGGCGCTTCGAGCCCGGCCCAGCCGAAGTATGCCGGTCGGGCCGGGTCGAGCCGGAGCTCGCGCGCGCCGGGCGGAAGTGCCGGGACCGAGGCCGGGTCGAGGTACTGCCATTCGTCGTCCGCGCCCCAGGTCAGCGCGCCCCGGGCCGCGAGTTCGTCCAGCCGGGCCGTATCGAGGACCGGCACCGCGACCAGCCGGGCGGGAGTCGCCGCGGCCGCGGTGACCGTTGCGGCAATGAGCAGGAGGAGAAAGGGAAGCCGCCGGGTGTCGCCCACGGGCGGAAGCGGCTATTGCGCCTTGACGATTCGGACCGCCCGGCCGGTGCCGGCGGCACTGCGCAGGAAGTAGACGCCCGGGCCGAGGTCGCCGCCGATGGCCGGCCCGCTCATCACGCCGACGAGGTTGCCGACCGCGTCGTAGACGAGCACGTCGGAGGATTCGTAGCCGGAGAGCAGGGTCTGGCCGACGAACGGGTTGGGCCGGACCGAGAGCCGCCCGGGCCGGTGGCCCCGGCCGCCGCGGACCCCGACCGTGGGCAGACGGACCTCGACCGTTTCGAGGGCCGGGCTCATCCGCAGTGAGTCACCGTAAAGCCAGGCGAAGTTCCAGGCGCTTTCGTCGCCGTGCAGGTAGCGCTCGAAGAGCGCGGTGAGGTAGCGCCGGGAGTTGCGCAACTGTTCTTCGCGGGTGATGGTGGCGGTGCCGCCGTTTTCCCACCAGTAGGAGTAGTCCATGAAGTAGCCGTGGTTCGCGCCTTCGATGACCGCGAAGGTGCCCGGCGCCGGCGCGTCCTGCCAGTAGGCGGCCCGGACGGTGGGCCCGGGCGCGATGTTGTCCACCCCGCCGCCGATGATGAACTTGGGCAGGTCGAGGTCGGCGGAGTTGGTCGCCGGGTCGGTCTGCGGACTGCCGAGGGCGCCGGCCGCGCGCAGGGTGTCGCCGAGGTCGAAGATGTCCGCGGCCAGCATCGAGAGCCCGCCGCCCATCGAGTGGCCGCAGAAACCCCAGTTGGCGCGGTCCACCCGGCCTTCGAACGGGTCGCCGGTGACGGTGTCGAACGCGGCGACGAAACGGGCCGCGTCGGTCATGAGCCGGGCCCGCTTGTCGTGTTCGGGCCGGATTATCGGGTTGGAAATCGTCGGCAGGACGGCAATGTAGCCCCAGGTCGCAAAGTGCTCGGCGTAGCTGTAGTAGCGGTCTATGCCCATCTGCCAGCCGTGGCCGAAGACGATGACCGGCGCGGGCGCGGCCGACCGCGGTATCACCCCGGCGGATTCCGGGTAGTAGATGCGCGAATCGTGCATTATCTCGGTCGTGCCCGGGATGTCTTCGACGCGGAAGCCGGCCGAGAAGCGGCCCGGCGCCGAGTATTCGGGTTGGGCGAAGGCCAGGGCGGATACGAGCGCGAGCAGAACCAGAGAGCTTCTCATCTTTGCCTCATTTCAGCATAACAGAATACCACCCCGGCCCGGAAATGCAAGAGAGAAGACGCGCGGGAGGCCGGGACGGCCCGGCCTCCCGCCCGCCGCTATTCGGCGAGAACCAGCTTGCGGACGACCGAGGTCCCGCCCGCGGTCAGCCGGACAAGGTAGACGCCGGCGCGCAGGTCCGCGGCGTCCCAGGCCACGGTGTGCCGGCCCGCGCCGCGTCGGCCGGAAACGAGCGTCGCGGCCCGCCGGCCCGCGCCGTCGAAGACGCAGAGTTCGACCGGGCCGTCGGCGGCAAGGTGGTATTCGATGCGGGCCCGGCCCCGCACCGGGTTGGCCGCCAGCCCGAGCCGGGGGCCGACCGGCGCGACCCGTTCTTCGGCCATGCCGGTGAAGTCGAGGGTGTGGACGATTACCGGGTTGTTCGTCGCCGGACCCTCGCCCTGGACGTGGAAGCCGGCTTGCCGGTCAATGATGTAGTTCACCCGGACGACGTTGCCGACGTTGACGTCCGCGACCGAGGGGAAGCGGTGCGAGCCGGTACCCCGGGTCGTGAGCTTGATCGGCGCCTGCCAGGTCGCGCCGTTGTCGCCGTTGTCGAAGGCGACGAAGATGTCGGCCCGGAGCAGTTCGGGCGGCCCGGGCTCAACGTTCGAGGAGTCGAACTGTTCCCAGGCGACGACGAGGTAGCCGCCCGCTTCGCCGATGCCGGGTCGGCCGGCATAGACGGAGTTGTAGCCGACCGGGGCCCGGAGGTTGACCGGGTTGCAGGTCGCGGTCGTGATCCGGGACCAGTTCGGCGAGTTGTCCGGCGACCAGTGCCAGATCTGCGCCGGGATGATGTAGCCCTGCCCGCCGACATAGGGCATCGTCGTGCCGACGATGTGGAGCTGGTCGTCGCTGTCGTAGAACGGCGTGAAGGCGCTGATGTGGAACGAGGTCAGCGTGTCGCCGCCGTAGGCCGGGGGCCACGGGATTTCCTGCGGGTTCTGCCAGCTCGTGCCGCCGTCGAGCGACTGGCGGAAGAAGCCCGGGTCCGGCGCGCCTTCCGAGTACACCCAGCTGATGCAGACCTTGTCGCTGACCCGGCTGGCGGCGATGTTCTGGGTCGGGAAGTTGGGGTTGGGCTGGGGCGAGGGCACCCCGACCGGCGTGGTCCAGCTGGTCCAGGGCTGGACCCGGCTGTAGAAGAGCTGGTCCCGGCTCGCGTCGTCAATCAGCGCGAGGTGATAGGGCAGGTTATCGCCGATGGCGAGCGCGGGCCAGAGGTAGGCGCTCGGGCCGTTGGAGTATTCGAAGATACCCCCGCCCGGGGCGAGGTCCCGGCCCAGGATCGGCGAGAGCGGCGTCCCGACGTGACCGCCGACGACCGCGACCTCGGCCGTCCGGTCGAGCGCGACGTTGCCGTAACCGGCCCGCTCGGTGAAGACGGTGACACCGGACTGCATGAAGTCCGGGTCCACCCAGTTCCACTCGCCGGTCGAGAAGTCGTAGAAGTTGTAGCGCATGTTGCGGTCCGGGTAGGTGGTCTGGTTCGAGGCCGAATACATCCAGGTCACGTGTACGCCGTTCTCGGGGTCGAGGACAATCTGCCGGAGTTGGGGCCCGTTGGCCTGCCAGTCGCAGGTCGTGCCGCCGACCGTGTCTACCGTGCCGATGACCAGCGCCGCCGGGTCGGCGGGCGGGTTCTCGGACACCCGGACCACCGCCTCGCCCGGCGCGGGCTCGTAATCGGGCGCGAGCGCGGTTCGCGGCACCAGGTTGCCGGCCAGCGCGCAGAGCGCGGCGACGGCGACCAGGCATATCAAACGTTTCATACTGCCTCCTTGCAGTCCTGAGACTGCGTCTTGTGCGGACTATCCGCCTTGCGGGATATGATAACCGCGCCGGTTTGTCGTTGTCAAGCCCCGATGTCCGATGGTTGACCGCGGGCAACGCGACATTATGCTGAGTTGTGAGAGAAGAGGCGCTCAACGTCACGGCGGGAGAGTCCGCGGACTGGCACTCACTGTCCGCGGCGGACGCGCTGGACCGGCTTGGTTCCCGGGCCGAGGGGCTGTCCGCCCCCGAGGTCGCCGCGCGCGCCGAGCGGTTCGGGCCGAATGCGCTGGCCGAGGAGAAGCGCGAGGGGTTCTTGCACCTCCTCCTGCGCCACGTCGCCAACCCGGTCATCTACGTGCTCTGCGCCGCGGTTGCGGTGTCGGCGCTGACCGGCCACCTGATTGACGCCGCGGCCATCTTCGCGGTCATCCTGCTCAACACCGCGCTGGGTATGGTCCAGGAGGCCCGGGCGGAAAAGGCGCTGGCCGCGCTCCAGAAGCTGGCCGCCCCGCGGGCCCGCCTGCGCCGCGAAGACCGGCTCGGCACCGTGCTCGGCTTCGTGGCGGTCGGGCTGGGCGCGGCGCTGTTCGGTATCGGCCTGCTCCACGGCAACCCGCCGGCTCCTGTTCGGGGTGGGGATTGCGATCGTGCTCCAGGTGCTGGTCATCCACACCCCGGTCGGGCCGGCCGTTTTCCAGACCGTGCCCTTGACTCCGGCAGAATGGGCGCGGATACTTGCCTTATCATCAACGGTGCTGATTGCCGATGAAATCCGCAAACTCTACGGCTGGTGGCGCCGCCGGCGCGCCCAGGACCGGGCAATCGGCTGAAGGAGGTAACGATGCGATGCTGGCAATGCGGCGCGCAGGTGCCTGCCGACGAGGCGCTCTGCCCCGAATGTTTCGCCGACCTTGAACCGGACGCGGCGGCCGCGGACGACGAGCCGGTCTGCTGTCCGGGTTGCGGCACCCGTTGTGATGCCACCGACGCGACCTGTCCGGCCTGCGGTTGTCCGCTCGACGACGCCGGCCTGCCGCCGGAGGAGGATGAAGAATGAGACTGCTTGTGATTGTGATGATGTTTCCCGCGCTGACGCTGGCCGGCTTCACGCTGGGCGGGCCGGAGCCGCCGACGATGACCATCGGCGGCCAGGTCCGCTTCGGCCCGGCGCTGTCGCTCGACCCTGACCCCTGGGAGGTCGGTTTCGAGAACTCAAGCGCCAGCCTGTTCTTCACCGGCCGGCTTGCCGGCCGGCTCGACTGGATGGTTCATCCTTCGATGGCGGGCGGGAGGTTTGCCCTGCTCGAATGCTTCGGCGAATGGAAGCCGCTTGACCTCCTCGGCGTCCGCTTCGGCCATCAGAAGGCGTCCTTCGGCCGCGTCCATAACTCCTCGGCCGCGCGCCTGCTCTTCGCCGCCCGCAACCCGCTGGCCGCGTTCGCGCCCGGGTACCAGCTCGGGGTCACGCCCACGGTCAATATGCCGGACGGCCGGGCCGCGTTCCGCTTCGGCGCCTACAACGGCACCGGCTGGGGCGCACCCCATGCCGACCCCTGGCTGATGTACGCCGCGAGCCTCGAAGTCACGCCGCTCGGCCCGGTGCCCTACGAGGAATCCGCCCACCGCGGCTACGAGACGCCGGTCTTCGCGCTCATTCCCGGGGTCTGGACGCATCGGGAGCGGCGCGCGGTCGGCGTTCCCCCGGTTCAGCGCGAGTACACGACCACCGTGGCCGGCATCCACGCCGCCCTGCGCGCGGACTACCTCGCGCTCGACGCGGTCTTCTGCCGCCGCTGGGTCGAGACCGAGGTCGGGAACGGCGCGGAGGTCGTCATCACCGACGGACTCTCGGTGCAGGGCGGGTACGCCTTCGACGGGCGGTACGAGCCGATTGCCCGGTTCACAATGGTCGGGCTGGAAGGAGCAATCACCACGCTCGAGGCCGGCTTCAACTGGTACTTCGGAAGCTATGCCTCGCGGCTCGGCCTCAACTTCGCCGGCGTCCTGGACGGCGGCGACGGGGCCCGACACGACCTGCGGCTGTACTACGAGTTCCAGTTCTAGGCGGTCCGAGGCTTGACCGGGGCGAACCGGGCCGGTATGCTGGCGGGTAGCGCGACACGATGAAAGCGATACTGGTTCTCAAGACGAACGAGTCCGGGGAGTTCTGGTACGAGCCCCGCGAAGTCGGCTATCCCCGGCTGTTGTCATACGACTTCCTCGACGCGGCGGCGCAGAACCTGCCGCTGGCCGGTATCGGCCTCTACCTCGACCGGCACCGCGAGGGCCGGCCCGAACCCTACAGTCACCTCGAACCCGCGCTCCTGCGGATCACCGGCATCCGCAAGGACGGCACCGGCCGTCCCCACATCCGGGTCGAACCGCTGGCCCGTCTGCGCGGTGTGCGCAGTGCCGACCTCGACCGCCTGCTCGGCGTTGACCGCTGGATCGCGCCGGTGACGCGGGAGCGCTGGAGCCAGGTCCGGCGCGAGCTCGGCATCCGCCCGCCCCGGGATTGGGAGCACATGGTCGAGGTCGCCGAGGCCGGGCCGGAATGCCGGGAATGGCTCGGCCCCCGCTACACCCGCCTGATCGAGCCCGGGGCGGACTACGCCACCGCCGCGACGGTGACCGCCGAGGCGCTCGCCGCCATCGGCTTTGACGTCACCGTCCTGAAACACGTTGATATCGGCGAGGGCAACCCGGACGGCTTCGCCTGCACGCCGGCCGGCGAGCGGTTCGGCTTCTGGCTGGTCTACAACTGCAAGTCGGTTCCCTTTCATCTCGCGCCCGAGGAGATGTTCCGGGTGCGGAGATACGTCGCCCGCTACGGCCGGGAGTTGCC
>DSBX01000005.1 GCA_011049385.1 Caldifarciminota bacterium
AGGTGGACGTGCGTCGGCCCGATACCATCGTCGTCAAGGTCGAGGACGGGGTGCTCGTGAGCATTGAAGACAATGAGTACGACTTCTTCCTGCCCGGCTCCGGCATTCTCATCTGGCACGTTGACGAAAACGTGATTGCCGAGTACGGCCCGTACAACGCCATCAACATCTTCCCGGAACGCAAGGGCGTGGACCTGAAAGAGGCGGACGGCATCCAGGACTTCGATGTGCCCTGGTGGGAGTCGTGGGCCCCGGACTATGAAATCTACGGCTCGCCCTTCGACCCGTTCTTCAAGGGCGGATACAACGACGAACTCAGCATTGACACCCGGCCCAACTCCGACGCGCATACCGGCAAGTCGTTCGTCCGGGTCACCCTGCTCGGAGCCACGGACACGACCGACCGGCTCAAGGACACCATCATCCCGATCCGCATCGGCTGGGACCTCTACCAGCAGGGATTCCCGGTCAGCAACTCGACCGCGCCGCTCCGGTCGGCGTTCGCGGTTGACCTGAACGGCAACGGCTATCTCGAGGTCATCGTGATGGACACGACCGGGCGCATCAGCGCCTGGCGTCACGACGGCACCGGCTACCGTTTTCCCAACGGCCTCTTCGCCCAACTCGGCACCAGCACCGCTGGCGACGTTGCGATTGCCGACTGGACCGGTGATGGTCGCCCGGAAGTCGCGGCACCGGGCAACGACGGCACGGTCCGGGTGTTCGCCAATGACGGCACCAGCCTGGGAATGCTGCGCACCGGTGACCGCATCGTCGCGGCCCCGGTCATGGCCGATATCACCGGCGACGGCAGGCGTGAAATCATCGTCGGCTCGACCGATATGCGGCTCCACGCCTGGAGCGCCGACTTCGAACCGGTACCGGGCTTCCCGGTCGCGCTGGGCGCGGAAATCCGCGCCGCGGTCGCGGTGACCGACACCGTCAACCCCCGGATAGTCTGCCTCGCCGCCGACGGCAGGCTGTTCCTGCTGAACGCCGACGGTTCGACCGCCCCCGGCTTCCCGCTGACGCTGAGCAACGTCCCGTTCTACAACACCGCTCAACCGGTGGTCTGCGACCTCAACCGTGACGGCAAGCGCGAAATCGCGGTGATTGCCGCCGACGAGTACCATAACCGCCTGTTCGTCGTATCACTCGAGGGCGAAGTCCTGCACCGCTCCGCGGAACGAATCAGCCAGCCCTTCATCGGCCTGCCCGCGGTCGCGGACGTAAGCGGCGACGGCTATCCCAACGTCCTGGCCGCGTCGAAGAACGAGATATTCGGTTTCAACCGCAATGCGACGCTGGTCGGGAACTACCCCTTCCGCCAGGACTCGACCTACCGGGTCAGCGAGCTTGTCGGCAACTGGATAGTCACCTATGACGTCTACTTCGAGTACCTGTCCTCCCCGGCCGTCGCGGACGTAAGCGGCGATGGCCGCCCGGAAATCATCATCGGCGCCCCGCACTACGGGGTGCTCGGATTCGACAGCCGCGCCGGCGACACCGCCCGGTTCTTCCCGCTGTTGACCTCGGCCCCGGTCTCGGCCGTGCCGCTGGTCGCGGACCTGGACGGCGACGGTGACGTCGAACTCATCGTCGGGAGCGACGACGGCGTCCTGCACGCCTGGGACCTGCCCGGACCGGCCGCCGGCATCGCCTGGGCCTGCGCGTACCACGACCCGGCTCACACCGGCCTCGTGCCGGAAGGCAAGCTTCCGCCGCTCGGACCTGCTGACGGCTCGACGGTAGGCTCCTTCTTCGTCTACCCGAACCCGGCCGGCCTCAACACGACCGTCCGCTACCGGCTCGGGACCGGTGTCCGGGACGTCCGACTCCGGCTCTTCGACATGGCCGGGGAACCGGCCGGCCCGGTCTTAGCGGGCACGAAGGATGCGGAAACGGACAACGAAGTGATCCTGAACCTGCGTGACTACGCGCCCGGTCTGTATCTCGTCAAGCTCGAAGCTGTCACTGACAACGGCACGCAGACCCGGTTCACCCGGCTGGCGATTGTGCGATGACCTCCGGCTTCGGCCGCCGGGCGACATTCGTCCTGCTGTTCAGCACCGCGGTCAACGCCCTGCCGGTGACCGCCGCAGGCGTTGACAGCCTCTTGCGGGAGCGGACTCCGTGGAATGCCCGCCCCCTGCCCGGAGAAGGCCGACCCGTCTTCCTTCGGTCGCAACGCGGCCGACCGCTGTCTTCATCTCCGGACTCGGTAATCCGTGATGACTTCGTCTGCAACGACGACGTCAGCGGCGGGTGCCGCCAATCCGTACCGGCAATCGCCCACGCCCCGGACGGCTCCTTCGTCATCGCCTGGTACGGCTTCACCGCCGGCGAGACCGACATCTGGTTCCAACGCTTCGACGCCGAAGGACGCCCCCTGGGCGAGAACCGGATGGCCAATGGTGACAGCGCGATGCGCTGGCAGGGCGACCCGGCACTCGCGGTTGCCGCTGACGCCTCGTTCCTTGTCACGTGGGAGGACCGCTGGCAGGTGGGCGATTCGGATATCTTCGCCCGCCTCTTCTCCCCGGACGGGAACGAACTCGGTCCCGGCTTCCGGGTCAGCGACTCCGGCGTGCCGGGCGACCAGATGGTATCCGGTGCCTGGACTTCGCCGTCCGGCGTCACCCTTGTCGCCTGGGATGACCGGCGGCACGGCATCACCGGCGACATATTCGCCCGCTTCTTCGACCCGGACCTGGTGCCGCTCGACACGGGCTTCATGGTCAACGACGACGGCATCGGGGTCGGCAACCAGTACCAGCCTGTGGTTGCCGGCGATGACTCCGGCCGCTTCGTGGTCGCGTGGATGGACGGCCGGACCGGCAGTTGGAACGTCTTCGGCCAGCGGTTCGGCCCGGCCCGGGAGCGCCTCGGCCCGAACTTCCAGGTGACGGACAAGGACAGCTGGCAATGGTCTCCCGCGGTCGCGATGACCCGCACCGGCCGGTTCCTGGTAACCTGGGACGACCGACGTCAAGGAAGGTGGGACGTCTACGCCAGGGTCTACGACGCACAGGGCCAACCGGTCGGTGACGGGTTCCGGGTGCCGGACGACCCGGGCACCGCCGAGCATTCGGCCCCGGCCGCGGCGGCAAACGGATTCGACGAGTTCCTGGTCGTCTGGATTGACCGACGCGAAGGCTACGAGCAGATTCGCGGGCGGCGCTACGGACACGACGGCGGAGCTCTCGGCGCCGGTTTCGTGGTCAGCGAGGCAATCCCGGCCCCGGCCGGCCGGGGCGCCCCGGCCGCTTCGGCCGCTCCCGACGGCGGCTACGCCGTCGCCTGGACCGACGGCCGCGACGGCCACCTCGACATCCACGCCCGCCTGCTCGCCCGGGACGGCACTCCCCGGTCCGCGCCGTTTCGGGTCAACACCGACTCGGCCAGCTCGCTCCAGCGCGTCTCCTCTCTCGATATGTACGAGGATGGCCGGGTCTTCGTGGCCTGGGAAGACGAGCGGAACGGCCGCGCCGACATCCACTCGGCACTGCTCGCACCGGACGGCCGGCCGCTCGCGGCCAACCTCCGGCTCAATGATGACCCCGCCGGTGTCAACCCGCAGTACTACGCCGCGGTGGCGGCCGGCCGGACACGGGCGCTCGCAACCTGGACCGACGGCCGCGACGGGTTCAACATCTACGGCCAGTTCCTCGACAGCGCCGGCCAGCCGGCGGGCGCGAACTTCATGGTCAACGAGGCCGCGGGCGGCCACCGCTGGTACTCGTACGCGGCGATGGATGACGCCGACCGGGCTTTCGTCGTCTGGCGCGATACCCGGGACGGCGGATACCGCGTCTTCGGAAGAATGTTCGAACCCGACGGCCGGCCGGCAGGCGCGAGCTTCCGCGTCGGCGACGCGGACACGCAGGAGCTGTATGCCAGCATCGCGGCCAACAGCCGGGGCCGCTTCCTGGTGAGCTGGATGGACTACCGTGATGGGCGTCGGCCCGACATCTACGCCCAGCTCTACGACTCGACCGGCGCGAAAGTCGGCGTCAACTTCCGGGTCAATGACGACACCGCGAACAGCTACCACGGCTACCCCTCGTGCGCGGTCGCGGCAGACGGCGGCTTCGCCATCGCCTGGGAGGATACGCGGAACGACAACTACGACGTCTGCCTGCAATGGTACGACGCCGACCGCAACCCCTTGGGCGCCAATGTCCGGGTCAACGACGGCCCACCTGACGCCTATGCCTACTCGCCTTCCTGCGCCTTCGACCGGCAGGGCCGACTGGTGGTGCTCTTCAATGACGAACGCGACCAGCCCCGCAACCCGCAGGTGTTCGCCCAGCGCTATCGGCCGGACCGAAGCCGCATCAGCGGCAACCAGAGGCTGAACCGGCCCAACGCGGCCCCTCGCAACCACCACTGGACGGTCGGACGCAGTATCGCCGCCAGCGACGAGGTGATCGCCGCGACCTGGACCGGCAACCGACGACTCCAGGGCTGGGATATCTACGCCAAGCTCACCGACTGGAACCTGGTCGGGCTGGCGGAGCGGCCAGTGCCGGTGCCGCGCCGGCTGGTGGAAGTCCGCCCGACGGTCGCAGGTTCCGGGCGGTTCGTGGTATCGTCCCCGACCCCGGACTCCGACCGAACGTTGCGGGTTCTCGACAAGACCGGCCGGGTCGTGTACCGCGACGACCGACCGGCATCCCGCTTCGAGCTGGACCTGGGTGGTCGTCCCGGCGGAGTCTACTTTCTTGAACTCCGGTCGCACACCGGAACCGCCGGCACGGCTAAGCTGGTCATACCCTAAGGAGAGAAGATGAAAAGAACGACTCTTGCCATACTGGCCCTGTTGCTCTTCGGACCGTCCGCATCCGCGCGGGTCCACCGCGGCATTGCCGTCCTGTCCTCGACCGCACTGCCCGGCTCGGGCCAGTACCTGCTCGGCAGTCGGGCCCGCGGAGAAGCGCTGATGTGGATTGACGGTGCTGTCGCGCTCACCTGGCTGGCGCTATCCTGGTATGGGACCAATCGCGAGACCGACGCCCGCCTCCGCGCCGTGCGCGACGCGGGTGCCGACCCCGCCTTCTCCGATATCAGGTATTATCGCGCCCTCGAGCGGTACGACAACATCGAACGGCAGGAAGAGGACCTGCGCCGTGAAGCCCGCAGTCGCCATCCCGGTGACCCGGAGGCCCAACACCTCTACTTCGAAGAGCGGCGCTTCCCGGCCGCGGCCGGCTGGGACTGGAGTTCCGACTCGGCCCGGTTCGACTACTGGCGCATCCGGAAGCAGGCGCGTGCGGCCTCGCTCAACGCCGGCTTTGCGGCCGGCGGCCTCCTGCTCGGCCGCATCGTGAGCATTGTTGACTGTGCCTTCTTCGCCGGAGCCGGTCCCGGCTCATCCCGGGCCGGACGGCTTGAAGCCGGCACCGGCGAACGTCTCGGCAGCGTCGAGCTACGCTACCGGTTCTGAACGAACCGGAACGCCACCGGACACCGTATGCCGGCGCCCGCCAGGACGGTCACCAGCGACTACTTGGTAATCGGCTCGGGCATAGCCGGGCTCTGGTTTGCCCATCGCCTGAGCGATGCCGGCCGGGTAATGGTCGTGACGAAGAAGACGGACGTCGAATCGGCAACCAACTACGCCCAAGGCGGCATCGCCGCGGCCTTTGCCCCGGACGACTCGCCGGCCCGACACTGCGCGGATACTCTGCAGGCGGGCGCAGGGCTCGCCCGCCCCGAAATCGTTGACATCGTCACCGAGGCCGGGCCGCCGCTGGTACGGGAACTGGCCAGGGTCGGCGTCGCCTTCAGCACCTTCCACGACACGCAGGGCCGCGAGCACTTCGAGCTCGGCCTCGAAGGCGGCCACCACCGCCGTCGCATCGTCCACGCGGCGGACCACACCGGGCTTGAAATCGAACGCGGGCTGATAGCAGCGGTTCGGTCCCGTCCCCAGGCTTCGTTCAGCGAAGACGTGCTGGCACTCGACCTGCTGCTGGACACGGAAGGGCGTTGCGTCGGGTCACTCGCGCTCGACACGGTAACCGGTGAGTCGGTCGAATTCCGCGCCCGGGTGACTCTCCTTGCGGCGGGCGGCATCGGGCAGGTCTACCCGCAAACGACCAACCCGCCGATTGCCACCGGCGACGGCATCGCCATGGCCTGGCGGGCCGGCGCGCGCATCGCCAATATGGAATTCATCCAGTTCCACCCCACTTCGCTGTACGGCCACGACGTGGGCGGCCGGGCCTTTCTCATCTCCGAGGCGGTCCGGGGGGAAGGTGCGGTCCTGCGGACTCTCGACGGGCGGACTTTCATGGAGCGCTACCATCCGGACGCGTCGCTGGCCCCGCGCGACGTCGTTGCGCGGGCGATACAGTCGGAGATGAAGCGGCACGGCGACGCACACGTTCTTCTCGACGCAACGGTAATCGCCCCGGAGCGTATCAGACAGCGGTTCCCGACCATCTACCGCCAGTGCTTCGAACTGGGCATTGACATGACCCGCGAGCCCCTGCCGGTCGTGCCCGCGGCCCATTACGTCTGCGGCGGTATCGCGGTCAACACCTGCGGCGAGACCTCGGTGCCGGGCCTGCTCGCCGCGGGTGAGTGCGCCTGCACCGGACTGCACGGAGCCAATCGCCTCGCCTCCAACTCCCTGCTCGAAGCTCTCGTCTTCGCCGACCGGGCCGCGCGGAAGGCGCGCGACCTGGAACTCAAGACCGGCGCTTCGCAGTCCGCAATCCGCGACGTGACCGGCCTCCGCTTCCCGGCCGTCGAGTCTCCCGCCGACCTGGTCGATAGAATCCGCCTGCTGATGTGGCAGGAAGGCGGCATCGTCCGAACCGACAGGGGACTCGCCCGCGCCGACAAGGAACTGGCCGCGCTCGACCAGGGTCCGCCCGGCCCGGGTCAGACGGCTACCCCGGAAGAATGTGAGGCTCACAACCTGCTCACCGTTGCCCGGCTGATAGTCGCCTCGGCACGCCGGCGCCCGGAATCCCGCGGCCTGCACTACAACGAGGACCACCCGAACCCGGACATCCGCTTCGCGCGAGACACGGTTCTCAGTCGGAAAAGGCGTAGCCTGTGCTCCTGCATACCGCAATGATTGCCGCCGTGCCTCCCGGTCCGAAGACACCCGCCGGCGACCATCGGCGACCATCGGCGACTGCTTCTTCCGGCGACTTCCTCTCCTCCTTCACCGGCTACCTGCTCGTCGAGCGCTCACTCAACGTCGCTTCGGCCGCAAGCTACCTGTCCGATGTCCGGCAGTACCTGGCCGGCTCCGACATCAGCGACCCTGAATCGGCCGCCGCGCATCTCACCGCGAAATCGGTCCAGAAGTGGCTGCGCGAGCTGTCGCACGCCGGACTGGCCGCAACCTCCCTGGCTCGGAAACTGGCGGCGGTGCGGGCCTTCGCTTCCTGGCTTGTCGAAAGCGGTCACCTGGCGGCCGACCCGATAGAACCGCTCAAGCCGCCAAGGTTGCCCCGGAAGCTCCCGGACATCCTTTCGGTCGCCGAAGTCGAGGCCCTGATCGCCGCCGCGGACCGGGGAAAGGACCGGGCCGGGTGCCTCCGCGCCCGGGCGATGCTCGAACTGCTCTACGGCGCGGGACTGCGGGTTTCGGAACTGCTCTCGGTCGAGACCTCCAACCTCAACCTCGAAGAACGCTTCGTGCGCATTGTCGGCAAGCGCGACCGGGAACGGATTGTGCCCGTCGGCACCAAGGCGGTTGGGGCGGTCCGGGCCTGGCTGATGGTGGGGCGGCCGGAAATGCTCGGGCCCTCGTCCGGCGGACGAAACAGCCCGCACCCTTCGCGCCGGCTCTTCGTCAACCGCCGGGGGGGACGTCTGTCCCGGATGAGCGCCTGGCAAATCGTCCGCAACTGTGCCGACGCCGCCGGCATCGGCAAGCACATAACGCCCCATACCCTGCGCCATTCGTTCGCCACTCACCTGCTCGAAGGCGGTGCGGACCTGCGGGTCGTCCAGGAACTGCTCGGCCACGCCGACATAGCAACGACACAGATTTACGTCCACGTGGACCGGGAATACGTGCGCGAAGTCTACCGCACCTTCCATCCCCGCCCGTAGAGAGAGCACCGCTCAAGGGCGCGGTGTCACCGTCCGCCCGACATCCGGTCAGACGACCGAGACCCCGAACGTCCCTCGCACCAGCCGGCCGACCACCCGTGCGCCCGGGATTGAGTTCGTGATGGCGTCCACCTGCCCCGGCGCGGCAAAGAGCACCATCCCGATGCCCATATTGAAGGTCCGGTACATCTCGAAATCGGGAACGTCACCGGCCTGCTGGATGAGCCGGAAAATCGCTCCCGGTCGCCAGCTCGAGCGCCGGATGATGCACGAGCACTCCGCAGGCAGAAGGCGGGCGATGTTGTCGTAGAACCCGCCCCCGGTAATATGGGCGAGCGCCTTGACCCGGTGCAGATGCTGATGCACCAGCGGAAGATAACAGCGATGGGGCCTGAGCAGTTCTCGACCCAGTGGCAATCGAAGGCCGGGCAGGCGCTCCTCAACGCCGTAGCCGGCGCGCTCGAACAGCACCTTGCGGGCCAGCGAGTAACCGTTGGTGTGCAGTCCGGACGATGGCAGGCCGATGGCGACATCACCGGGAACCAGACGGTCGGGACGAATCAGTCGCCGCTTGGCCACCGAGCCGACGATGAAACCCACCAGGTCGTAGTCCAGACCGGAGAACCACCCCGGCATTATCGCGGTCTCGCCGCCGATGAGGGCGCAACCGACACTGCGACAGGCACGGGCCAACCCGCCGACGACAGCGGTCATCACCGCGGGGTCGAGACGCGAAGCGGCGATGTAGTCGAGAAAGAACAAAGGCCGGGCGCCCAGAGTCAGGATATCGTTCACGGAATGATTGACCAGGTCGGCGCCGACAGTATCGTGCCGGCCCACCATCCCGGCCACGGTCAGCTTGGTCCCGACGCCGTCACACGACGCCACCAGCACCTCTCCCCTGCCCACCCCGGCAAAGGCGGCGCCGAACAACCCGGGGGCGGTGAGCACCCGGGGTGTGAAAGTCGAACGAACGATGCGACCGATCCGGCTCTTCACCCCGTCGGCAAGGTCAATACTCACCCCGGCATCAGAATAGCGCATGCATTCTTCCTTTCCGCTCCGTGTCTCTCTGGTTCAACTGCCCTTCCGCGTCTGCGTCCGGGCGCTGACTTCGAGGGCGATGTCAACTGCCGGTGCGGAGTGGGTCAGGGCTCCGACGGAGATGAAATCCACGCCGGTTGCGGCAATCCGACGCACCCGGCCCAGGGTCACCCCGCCCGAAGCCTCCAGTAATGCCCGGCCGCCGGCAGTTTCCACCGCTCTGCGCATCTGCGCCAGCGACATATTGTCCAGCAACACCCGTTTGGCTCCCGCGGCCAAGGCCTCTCTTAACTCGCCGATGCTCCTGACCTCTATCTCGACCGGGCGCTTCACCCGCCGACAACGCTCCAGGGCCGCCGCAATGCCGCCGGCCGCGGCGATGTGATTGTCCTTGACCAGGACCATATCGTACAAACCCAGACGGTGATTCATCCCCCCGCCGCAACGCACCGCGTACTTCTCCAACTCGCGCCAGCCGGGGGTGGTCTTGCGCGTGTCCATGATCCTCGCGCGGGTTCCCTGCACGGCGTCCACATAGCTCCGGGTCAGCGTCGCGACGCCGCAAAGCCTCTGGAGGAAGTTGAGGGCGGTCCGCTCGGCGGTCAGAATAGCCTGCGCCGGCCCGCTGACCGTGGCCAGTGTTTCACCGGCCCGGAAAGAACATCCATCGGTCGTCTGCCGGGAAAAACGCACGCAATGCGTCGGGCGTTCTCGGCCAACCGGCCGGTCCACGGTCTGGAACACCCTGGCGCAGATGCCGATACCGGCACAAACACCGTCCTGGCGGGCAACGACCCGGGCCGAAGCCAAAGCAGTCCGAGGTATGGTCAAACGGGTCGTGATATCACCCGACCCGATGTCCTCGCGCAGGGCCCGGCGGACCAAGTCCGCGACCAGGGCTGGCGCAGGACAGCGGGAGCGCATCCGCCGGCTATCCCTTGCGGGACCCGAAGATGCGTCCGAAGAAGCGGGCAAGAAACCCCCTCGGCTTCACCTCGCCTGCTCCCCGGGACGGTGCGGGTGCGGGCGCCGGTTCATCCGCAGGGGTTGCCGCGGGAGCAGTGCCCGGGCCGGTGTCGGCCCCGGCCGGGGGGCGGGCGCGGGCGAGCCGTTCCTCTCTGCTCAAGGGCGTATCGCTGACCGGCTCGGCGGCCGGTTCATCCACCGGTGTCCGCGCAGGCTCAGCGGCCGGCGGCAACTCCTCCACCGTAGCGGGCGGAACGGCCGGCGCAGCCGCAGACTCGGCTTCTGTCCCGGTCCTGTCCCCGGCATCGGCGACATTCGGAGCCGCCCCTTCGGGTGCAGGCCGTGCCGCGGGAGCAGTTTCTGAGCCCGCCCCCTCCGGGTCAAGCAACTCGCGGATCTTGCCGAGCAGCACGGGCGCGTCGAACGGCTTGTTGACATAGGCATTGGCTCCGACCTCCTCCCCACGCAGGCGGTCGTCCTGCGCGGACCGGGCAGAGAAGAGTATGATCGGTACCTCACTCCCCTCGGCCGCGGAACGTAGCATCCGGCAAACCGTATAGCCGTCCATCTTCGGGAGCATCAGGTCCAGCACGACCAGGTCGGGATGAAACTCTCTCGCCACGGCGAGAGCCTTGTAGCCGTCCGCGGCAACGGCGACCTCATACCCGTTATCCTCGAGCCTTCCGCGCACAAGCTCGCGCAGGTTACTCTCGTCCTCGACAACGAGTATCTTCTTCGCGTCTTCGCTCAATGCGCCTCCCTGACCGGCAGGATGAGGTTGAAACAGGTGCCTTCGCCGAGCTCACTGCGAACCCAGATCTTCCCGTGATGCGTCTCGATGATCGAACGGGCAATGGCCAGACCGAGTCCTATCCCGGGACCGTGCGGGTCAACACGCTCGTACCGCCCGAACACCCGTTCGAGGAACTCGGCCGGTATGCCCGGCCCCGAGTCGGCAACGCTCACCTGGACATACGAAGTGTCAGGAAGAAGGTTCTCTTCGGACATGACTGGTGCGCCCGGGTCAAGCAGGCGGGCGGAGATGCGGACGGCAGAGCCGGTCGGCGTATACTTGACGGCATTGTCCAGCAGGTTGTTGAACACCAGCCGCAACCGATCTTCGTCACCCAGCACCGGCGGCAGGTCCTCGGGTATCAGCAGTTCCGCCTTCAACCTCTTCTTGTTGAGCAGGGTCGTCATGCTCTCGACCGTCCTGATAATGCAACTGCGCAAGTCCACCGGGCCAAGTACCAACTGGGACTTCCCGGATTCCACGCGGGCAACCTCGAGGAGATTGCTGATCATCCGGTTGAGCCGGGCAATCTCTTCCTGGGCGATATCCAGGTAGCGCCGCGGGCGCTCACCGGCATGCAAATCTCCTTGCGTACGCAGTTCCGGCGAATCCGCCACCAGCGATACCGCTTCCTTGATCGCCGCCAGAGGCGTTCGCAACTCGTGGGAGACAACCGCAACGAAGTCGGTACGAGCCTGTCGGGCCCGGGTCAATTCGGAAACGTCGCGCAGGAAGCAGACCAGCACCGCATGGCTGTTCGTCTCTGCAGTCACTATGCGCAATTCACAGTCGATCTCATGCGCGGAGCGTGTAATCAACCGGACCGTGTGGTGCACCGGTGCCAGCATCCGGCTGGGGTCGGCAACGGACCGAGCGATGCGTTCCCGATCCGAAGGCACAACCAACCGCTCCAAGCCGATCTGCGCCATCTGCTGAAGGCTGTAGCCGGTCAGCTTCTCGAACCGTCGGTTGACGTAGCTGATCTTGCCGTCCCGGATTATGCAGATGCCGTCAATCGAATTCTCCATGACCTGGCGACTGGTGGCATCGGCCAACGCGCTCCCGGGCACACCGCGGTCGCTCGGCAGTACCGTGCCGATGTACCCATCCGTGCCGCCGGTGGTCCGCCTGACCAGTCTCGCCTTTACCGGCAACTGCTCGCCGTCACGGGTGACAACGCTGGTCTGGTCCATCACGCCAACCGACCCTGCCGGGGCGCCCTCACGGGATTCGGAATCCCGTCCCGCAGACGCATCGGCGCCACGACGATGCCGGCTGAGTCGCGCACCCTCGCCCGCAGGGAAAAGGTCATGCCAGTCACGACCGACAAGCGCATCGGGACTGCGGTACCCCAGCAGTGTTGCCAGGGTGGTGTTGGCAAGCACGATACGAGCATCGCCGTCGCTCACCCAGACTCCTTCCTGGAGCACATCCAGGAACTCACGACTGCTCAGAATCGTCTCGACGTTGCTATGGTCCATATGGTACCGGTGACAGTGCTCGGAGGCACATCCTCACTTTCCGGTGGCCGAAGCCATCCAAGATAGCAGTGTACCGCCCTGTCTCGGGCTGTCAACACCGTCGGGTGGCCCCGGCGCATTCAGGGCAGGCGAACAACCCGGAAGGTCCTCTTCGCCGTCGCGGGCACTCCGCTTTCCCGACCCCGGGAATCGAAGATGACGTCCACGAACCAAACCCCGGGCTCAAGCTCCTGCCCCCAGTTCCTGACCGGTGAGACAACCCGGCTCTCGGCTCTCAACCGGCCGGCCGGGCAGTAGGCCCGGATTATCGCCGGTCCCGGGGCGGACAGGTCGAAGCCGCGGCGTGAAATGGTCGGCCGAAGCTGTGGTCGGTCGTTGTCGAGTTCGAGAGGGAGACGGCTCACAACTGCGGAGGGAAGCTCATCAGCGGGCAGGCTGAGTACAAGCACCGGGTTCATCGTCAACGGACCCTGACCCTGTTCCGAGAAACCGGCGTAGCGGTCCGCGAAGCACAGTATCCGAAGAGTATCATCAACGATGTCCGCCAGGTAAGGAAACCGCCGGCTCATCGAATCCGGCCCGGTCAGACGAACCGGGGTTCCCCACGACCGGCCGCGGTCCTGCGACCGCGCGACCCAGATATCGGCCCGGGCGAGGCCGGTTGCCGGTTCGATGTTGTCCGCGTCGAACTGCTCCCAGGCAACGAAGAGTTCGCCGGTGCGCGGATTGCGACCCATCGTCGGACGACCCGCCGCAAGCGCAAATTCACCCAACCGCAACGTGTCCGGCACCCGGTGTTCGTGAATGCGGTACCACTCCGGAGTCTCATACTTCGCATAGCACCACAACTCGCTGTGATTCGGGTCTTCACCGTCGGTGAACGCTGTCACGACATACAGTTGGATCGAGTCGTACACGGCCTGGCCGCCGTGCGGTGCCCGACTCTGGGGAATCCTCGAGCTATCCGAGAGATTTACCGTTACGTACCAGTTCTGGCCGTTGTTCGGAGTTTCCTTCAGCATCAGCGCGCCCACATCCGGGTGCTCTCCCTGTGTCCAGAGGTAGCAGAACCGACTCGAATTGCGGGCGCCGGTGACGGAGTGGGTCGGGAACATCGAGCTGGCACCCAGTCGCCGGTGGGACAGTTGCAGGAGGTAACTCACCGAGTCGTTGCGAAGGGCCGCGAAACGGGCCCAGCCGTAACGCTGGGTTGCGGCAAGGACCTGGCGCCAGCCCCGACCAAGGTAGGTCTCGAGGAAACGCCCGGCCCCGGGCGCGGAGTCGCGGTAGAAGGACCCGCGGGGACTCCCGCGGCTGATGTAGTCGGTGCCGAGCAAGGCTCGACCGGAGACAAGGTCAACATCCATCCCGCCCAGGTTTCGGGGACGCTGGTTGACGATGGTACCCCCGGGCCAGCGCCAGGCACGTCCGCGCGGGCGGAAGTTGTAACTGATACTGCCGGTGTCGTGCTTCCAGACCGCGTGGAGACCACGGGCCGGGTCGTTGACGAAGTAGCGGTTGGCTGTGCCCAGCACCTGCCGGTCCCGGGTCGTCCAGCCCGCGGTATCGGCGCAAAGACCGGCCGGCGGCGAGGAAGCCGCAAACGCGACCAGGGAAAGGTATACCGGTATCAGCAGGGCCATTGGACCCCGGGGGTGCAGACTAGTCCCCGGTTTCCTCAGCCACCCGGTCCGAGAACCTGTCGCGGAGGTACTCGACGATCTCGCGGATTTCGGTTCCCGGTCCGAACAGCCGGCCCACCCCGAGTCCCTCCAGCGTCTGCTTGTCCTCGTCGGGGATGATGCCTCCGCCGAACACCAGGATATCGCCCGCTCCCTTCTCCCCGAGGAGACGGACGACATCCGGAAACAGCGTCATGTGCGCGCCGGATAGAATCGAAAGACCGACCGCGTCCACGTCTTCCTGGAGCGCCGCCTCGGCGATCATTTCCGGGGTCTGGTGCAGACCGGTGTATATCACTTCGAACCCGGCGTCCCGCAGGCCGCGGGCCACGATCTTGGCCCCGCGGTCGTGACCGTCCAACCCGGGCTTGGCGACAAGTATCCTGAGTCTCTTTGCCATTCTTCCTCCTAGAACATCGGCGGCTCGACGTACTCGCCGAACACATCCTTCATCGCCTGGCATATCTCACCCAGCGTCGCCCGGGCGCGCGCCGCGTCCAGGACCAGCGGCATCACATTGTCGGTCCCGGCACAGGCTTCGCGCAAGTCGGTCAGGACCTGCTCGACCCTGGCACCATCGCGCCGCCGACGCAGTTCCGAAAGCCGCTCGCACTGGCTCTTCTCGACCTCCGGGTCAATCCTCAGCAGTGGGATCTCCAGCTTCTCGCCTTCGAGTTGGTAGCGGTTGACGCCGACGACCGTCCGCCGTCCCTCCTCGACCGCGCGCTGGTGACGATACGATGCGTCCGCGATTTCCCGCTGGGGGAAGCCGTGTTCGATGGCCCGGACCATTCCGCCGAGGGCGTCAATCTTGCGGAAGTACTCACGGGCCTGCCGTTCAAGCTCGTCGGTCAGCGCTTCGACGTACCAGCTTCCGCCCAGCGGGTCGGCGACGCTTGCCGCACCGGTCTCCTCGGCGATGAGCTGTTGGGTGCGAAGCGCGATGAGCACCGCCTTCTCAGTCGGCAGGGCCCAGGTCTCGTCCATCGAGTTGGTGTGCAGGCTCTGGGTTCCGCCCAGCACCGCGGCCAGCGCCTGGAAACCGGTCCGGGCGATGTTGTTCTCCGGCTGTTGCGCGGTAAGACTGCATCCCGCGGTCTGGGTGTGGAACCGAAGCAACCACGAACGCGGGTCCTTCGCCTTGAACGTCTCGCGCATCTCGCGTGCCCAGATCCGCCGGGCGGCACGGAACTTGGCGACCTCTTCGAAAAAGTCGAGGTGCGAGTTGAAGAAGTACGACAGCCGGGGCGCGAAGCCGTCCACGTCGAGCCCGGCCGCGATGCCGGCCTCAACGTAGGTCAGGCCGTCCTTGAGCGTGAACGCCAACTCCTGGGCCGCGGTCGAACCCGCCTCGCGGATGTGGTAGCCGGATATGGAAATCGTGTTCCACCTGGGCACCTGCTCGCTCGCGAAGCGCATGATGTCGGTGATGACCCGCATCGAAGGCTCGGGCGGAAAGAGCCAGGACTTCTGGGCGATGTACTCCTTGAGGATGTCGTTCTGAATCGTGCCGCGCAGGACCTCGGGCTTGACCCCCTGGAGCTCGGCCGCGGCGATGTAGAACGCCCAGATGACCGCGGCCGGGCCGTTGATGGTCATCGAAGTCGAGACCTTGTCGAGCGGGATACCCTCGAACAGCGTGGCCATATCGTCGAGCGACGAAATCGCCACCCCGCACTTGCCGACCTCGCCCCGGGCCCGCGCGTCGTCGGAATCCCGGCCATAGAGCGTCGGGAAGTCAAAGGCGACCGAGAGCCCTGTTTCGCCGTGCCCGAGCAGG
The DNA here is from genome assembly GCA_011049385.1 of Caldifarciminota bacterium. Lineage (GTDB taxonomy): Bacteria > Hydrothermota > Tepidihabitantia > Tepidihabitantales > Tepidihabitantaceae > DSBX01. The sequence goes on from DSBX01000005.1 coordinate 15,826, forward strand.
AACTTGTACCGCGCGTTGGTATCGCGGGCACTGCCGAAACCGGCGAACTGGCGCATCGTCCAGAGCCGCCCCCGGTACATATCCGGGTGGATGCCGCGGGTAAACGGGTACTGGCCGGGCAGGCCCAGGTCGCGTAGGTAATCGGCGTCGGGCAGGTCAAGCGGCGTGTACACCGGTTTCAGGGACACACCGGAAAGCGTCTCGCACGCCCGGGCCGGACGCTTGCTGTATTCCTGCTCCCATTCCGCAAATCGTCTCTTCAGTTGGCTGTCATCCATAACTCTCCTCCTGTCAATCGCCGGGCCGCACCAGGCCCAGCACCCGGCCGGCCGCGGAATAGGGCGTTGCGCCGCCGGCGAGCACCGCTTCGACCTCCTCCGCGAGCCTTCCGCTGATACGCTGCCGGCGCCAGACATCACGCCGCAGACGTTCTTCGACAATCTCGACAATCTCGGTCCGCACCTGGCGCCGCCGCAACTCCTCGAGCCGACCCGATTCGCCGAGGAACTGCCGGTGCTCTTCCAGCCGGTCAAGCAGCGGGACGACCCCTTCACCCGCGGTCGCGACGGTTTCCACGACCGGCGGTCGCCACTCGCGGCCATCGGGCAGTAAGTCGAGCATCGAACGAACCTCGACGAGCAGGCGCTCCGCGCCCTGCCGGTCGGCCTTGTTGATGCAGAAGATCTCGCCGATCTCCATCAACCCGGCCTTCATCACCTGCACCGAGTCGCCGGACTCGGGCACGAGCACGACCACCGTCGTGTGCGCGGCCGAGGCGACGTCGAGCTCTATCTGCCCGACACCGACCGTCTCGATGATGATGACCTCACTGCCGAAGGCGTCGAGGACATCGCAGACTTCTCGGGTGCGCCGGGCCAGGCCGCCCAACCCGCCGCGACTGGCCATCGAGCGGATGAACACGCCCTCATCGGTGAAGAGCCTGGGCATCCTCACCCGGTCCCCGAGAATCGCGCCGCCGGAAAAGGGCGAGGTCGGGTCCACCGCGATGATGCCGACCGTCCGACCGCGGCTTCGCAACTCCCTGGCCAGCTTCTCGACCAGCGTGCTCTTTCCCGCCCCGGGTGGGCCGGTGACACCGACGCGCCAGGCCCGTCCCCGGCTCGGGTAAAGCTCGTCGAGCACGCGGGTCGCTCGGTCGTCCTCGTCTTCGACGAACGACATCAACCGGGCACAGGCGCGTCGGTCACCGAGGCGAAACCGCGCCAGCAGTTCCTCGGTGGCCTCGCGGCCGTGTGCCGTCGCGGCTTCGGGTTTCATTCAGTAGTCCACCCCGGCACGGCTGACGATTCCCTTCCGCATCGGGTGGTTGACCTCCCTGACCTCGCTGACCAGGTCGGCGCGGGCGATGACCTCGGGCCGGGCATGGCGACCGGTAAAAACGAGCTCGACCTCCTTCGGACACATGTCGGCGAGTGCGAGCGCATCCTTGAGGCTGACCAGACCGTATTCCACCGCGACGTTCAACTCGTCGAGAATGACCATCCGGTAGCGCCCGCCGGACAGGGCGGCACGGGCGAGTTCCAGTCCGCGCCCGGCCTCGGACAGGTCTTCAGCCGAAGGATTGCCCTTTTCCACGAAGGTCGGCAACCCGGTCTGCACCACTTCCAGGTGCTCGACGCCACGGGCGGCGATGACCTCGCCGTAGCTCGGGTCACCCTTCATGAACTGGATAATCAGCACCGGCCAGCCGTGGCCGGTCGCGCGGAGTGCCAGCCCGAACGCCGCGGTCGTCTTGCCTTTACCGTCGCCGGTGTA
>DSBX01000330.1 GCA_011049385.1 Caldifarciminota bacterium
GAGGCAGAGAAATCGGAACCCGCAAACTACCTCCGAAACCCAAACCAAGGCCCAAACCCCGACGGACGGGCTATGACGTTTTCGCTGTGCATCAGCTATGACGTTTTCGCTGTGGTTTGACAACCTGCTGTCGGGGGCCGATAGTTCGACGCCGGGGCTGGAGGAGCAAGCTGGCGAGCTTGAGCGCCGCCGGAAAGAGATAGGCCCGGGTGAGGCCGGGCGCAACCTGGAAGGCGAACATCCCGAGCGCGACCATCCCGTTCGCGGCAAAGCCGGAGGTGGCGATCGCGACCGCCCGGCCCGCCGCGGTGCCGCGCCGGGCGCCATACAGCACGAGGGCCGCGATTGCGAGCAGAAGCGCGCCGAGGAGCCGCGCGCCCAGCGCCTCGAGCCCGAGCCAGGCGTTCAGCACCACCGCGGCGGCGAGTTCGTTACCGGCGTGGGCGGACATCAGCTCGCGCATCAGCACGACCTGAATAGCGAGGCCGTGCCCGCCGATGGCGAGCATCAGGAGCGCAGTCTGTCGCCGCGAGGCAGGCACGGGTTGATGCTAGCCCGGACCGGGCCGGGGTCAACGCGACGTTGACTCCGCGCGTCCGGATGCTACAATTCGGACAATCGTGTCACGCAGGCGCAAGCCCGACGATGCCGCCGCGGTCCGCTTCGGCGTTTCGATGGAGCCGGCCCTGCTCGCCCGCTTCGACCGGCTGCTGGCTGAAAGAGGCTACGGCTCCCGGTCCGAGGCGATCCGCGACCTCGTCCGTCGCCGGCTCGACGAGGAGCGCCTGCGGGCCGACGCGACGAACGTCGTCGGCACGCTGACGATTGTCTATGACCACGAACAGCACGACCTCGCCCATCGCCTGACCCACATCCAGCACGACCACCACACGACGATCGTCGCAAACGTGCACGTCCATCTCGACCCGCGTAACTGCCTTGAGGTGCTGATTGTCCGCGGCCGTGCCCGTCGGGTGCGGCGACTGGCCGAGGAGCTGATCGCCACAAAAGGGGTCCGCCACGGACGACTGACCTTGACCACCGCCAGAGACTGACACCGGAAAGGAACCGTGAGATGACCCTTGTTCTGCTGTGCCTGGCACTGGCCGCGCCCGCCGCCGATGCGTCGGTGGTAATGCTTGACGAGGTGCTGGTGACCGCGGAGCGGGTGCCGCTCCGGGTGCGTGATGTCGCCGCCTCGGTCAGCATCGTGACCGAAGAAGACATCGAGCGCTCCGGCGCCCGGACCGTGACCGATGCGCTTGACCACCTGCCCGGCGTCTTCGTCCAGCGCACCGGTCGGTTCGGCCGGACCGACATTGACATCCGCTGGGTCGGCAACTACCACGCGGCGGATTCTTCGCAGATGCCGATTGATCCGTACTACACCGTGGACCTGCGGGTCGGGGCGCGGCTCCTTTTTTCCCTCCGGCTGAACGCCGCGGTTGAGAACATCCTTGACCGCCGCCACGTTGCCTTCGCGGACCTGCCCGGGGACGGGGCCGGTCTTTACGAGCAACCCGGCCGTGCCTTCACCGTCGGTTTGAGCGCGGGGACGCCTTGAGCCGACGCCTGGTGACCGGCGCGGTGCTGGCGGTTCTGCTCGCGGCCGGCTGTCAGCACCAGGGCGGTGACCGGCTGACTATTGTCGCCTCGACCGCCAACGTCGGCGCGGTCATCCGCGCGGTCGGCGGCGACCGGGTCGAGTGCATCACCCTCGCCCCGGCCGGGATGTGCCCGGGCCATTTCGACATCCGGCCCTCGCACGTCGCGGCCGTGGCCCGCGCCGACCTCATCGTCCGCCAGGGCTGGGAAGACTGGTTCGACGGCCTGGCCCGGGAACTGCCCGAGCCGCGCGCCCGGGTGTACACCTGCTCGACCGGCGGTAACTGGATGTTGCCCGATGTCCACCGCCGCGCGGTCGGGGAGCTGACCGGCCTGCTCGCCGGGCTGGACTCCGTCGCGGCCGACACTTTCCGTAGCCGCGCCGCGGTCTACCTCGCGCGGGTTGACTCCGCGGCCCTGCTCGCCCGCGCGTCCTTTTCCGGTCGCGTCCTGCCCCGCGCCCTCGCCGCCGAACACCAGGCTCCGTTCCTGCGCTGGCTCGGGTTCCGGGTGGTTGCCACCTACGGCCGGCCCGAGGAGTTCACCGCGAGCGAGCTGACCCGGCTGGCAAGCGTCGGCGCCGACTCAGCGGTCGGCATCGTGATTGACAACCTCCAGTCCGGGCCGGGCGCGGGCCGGTCGCTGGCCGAGGCGCTCCACGCCCGGCATGCCGACCTCACCAACTTCCCGCTCGACGCCGACTACCCGGCCACGCTGGTCGAGAACGCCCGCACGCTTGCCCGCCTGCTCGAATGAACCCCGCCAGCGCCGCGGTGGTCCGCGCTCCCGGCGGCCGGGTCCCGGGGCCGGTCGTCCGGCTGGACCGGGTCAGCGTCTGCTACTACGAGCACATCGCCCTGAGCGATGTCAGCCTTGAGATTCCGGCCCGGGCGTTCGCGGCCATCATCGGCCCGAACGGCGCGGGCAAGACCACCCTGTTGACCGTGGTCAACGGGCTCGGCGACATCAGGGGCGGCCGGGTCGAGGTGCTTGACACCGTCCTTGACCGCCGGACGGTGCGGGGGCTGCGTTGCCGCATCGGTTACGTGCCTCAGCACTTGAACGTTGACCCGCGCGCACCGATCAACTGCCGCGAGGCGGTACTGCTCGGACGGGTCGGCCGCGCCGGTCTCCTGCGTCGTCTGTCGGCCGCGGACCGGGCCGCCGCGGACCGGGCGTTGGAGCTGACCGGCGTCAGTCGGCTCGCCGACCGTCCGGTCGGCCACCTGTCGGGCGGCGAGGCGCGCAAGGTCAGCCTTGCCCGGGTCATCGCCCAGGAGCCGGAGATCCTGCTCCTCGACGAGCCGCTCAGCAATCTCGACCCGCGTGCCGCGGACGAGCTCGAAGCGTTGGTTGTGCGCCTGCACCGGCGGCTCGACCTGACGACCATCCTCGTTACCCATCGTGTTGACCGACTGCCCCCGGCCGTGACGCGCGTCATCCTGCTCAAGGACGCCCGGGTTGTGTTCGTCGGCGACCGGGCCGCGGCGCTCGCCCCGGACCGGGTGGCCGCACTCTTCGCCTGATGGACCTGCCGCCCCTGCTCGCCCGGCAGTTGGCCGCCGCGGTGCTGGGGGGCGCGGCCTGCGGCCTGGTCGGGGTCTGGGTGGTGATGATGCGGATTCCCTTCGTCGGGGTGGCGATGTCCCACGCCGCCTTCGCCGGCGCGGTCATTGGTCTGCTCGTCGGCGTCAACCCGCTGGTCGGGGCCGCGGTCGCCTGCGTCCTCGCCTCGGTGCTCATCGGCCCGCTCGCCGAGCGGTCCGACCTGGAGCCGAGCGTCTCGGTCGGCATCATCTTCTCGGTCGTGCTCGGCATCGCTTTCCTCGGCATCGGCCTCCTGCCCGGACCCCGAACCGCCGCGCTGAGCTACATCTGGGGCAACATCCTGCTCGTCTCGGGCCGTGACGTGACGGTGATGGCGGTGATGACCGGGGTGGTGCTCGGTTTCCTGCTGTTGTTCTTCAAGGAGATACGGGCGGTGCTCTACAACCGCGAGGTTGCCCGCGCGGTCGGCGTCCCGGAGCGGCCGCTGTTCTACGCGATGCTGGTGCTGTGCGGCCTGACCGTCACCGCCAACCTCGACACCATCGGCGGCCTGCTCATTTTCAGCCTGATAATCAACCCGCCCTCGGCCGCCTACCAGCTCACCTGGCGCCTGCGGACGATGTTCCTGCTCTCGGCGCTGTTCGGGGTCGGGTCCTGCCTGGTCGGGCTGGTCGTGTCCTACCTGACCGACGCGCCCTCGGGCGCGGTCATCATCATCACCTCGAGCGTCGCTTTCGGGCTGGCCCTGCTCTTCTCGCCCAAGCGCCGGCGGCGCTAGGACGGGCTATCGGCCCGGGCAGACGCGGGCGACTTCCGGGGCGATGTGTTTGTTGCGGTAGGCCCGGTCGAAGTGGGCGCAGAACTCGGCCGCGAGCCGGCGGGCGCGTTCGTCGTAGGCCCTCGGGTCGGCCCAGGTCGCGCGGGGGTTGAGCAGGCCGGGGTCTTCGACCCCGGGGCAGGACTTCGGCACCTCGAGGTGGAAGACCAGGTTCTCGTCGCAGGCGACGTCGTCGAGACCGCCGGCCAGCGCCGCCTCGACGATTTCCCGGGTCAGGCTGATGTCCATGCGCCGGCCGGTGCCGTAGGGGCCGCCGGTCCAGCCGGTGTTGATGAGGTAGACCCGGCTACCGTGACGGCGGAGCCGGTCGCCGAGCAGGTCGGCGTAGTCGTCCGGGTTGCGGGGCATGAACGGCCCGCCGAAGAAGCGTGAGAAGGTGGACTTCGGTTCGACGATACCGGTTTCGGTGCCGGCGAGCTTGGAAGTGTAGCCCATCAGGAACCAGAGCATCGCCTGTTCGCGGCTGAGCCGGGCGACCGGGGGCAGGACGCCGTTGGCGTCGGCGGTGAGGAAGAGGATGGTCTTGGGGTGGTCGCCGCGGGGCGGGCGCTTGATGTTCTCCAGGAAAGAGAGCGGGTAGGAGCCGCGCGAGTTCGGGGTGAAGCGGTCGTCGTCGAGGTCGAAGCGGCCGTCGGGGTAGACCATCGCGTTCTCGATGATGGCGCCGTGTTCCGGGAAGGGCGCGTCGTGGAAGCAGGCGGCCCAGATGTCCGGTTCTTTTTCGCGGCTGAGGTTGATGAGCTTGGCGTAACAGCCGTGCTCGAAGTTGGCTATGCCGCGGTCGGACCAGCCGTGCTCGTCGTCGCCGAGCAGGGCCCGGCGCGGGTCGGCGGACAGGGTGGTCTTGCCGGTGCCGGACAGCCCGAGCAGGAGCGAGACCTCGCCTTCGGCGCTCTCGTTGGCGGCGCAGTGAAGCGGCAGGATGCCCTCCGGCGGCAGGTAGTAGTTCATCGCGGTGAACATCAGCTTCTTGACACTGCCGCAGTAGGCCGAGCCGTAGACTACGCCCAGGCGGCGGTCGAAGTCCATCGCGATGACCATCGTCGAGGTGTGGCCGAGCCTCGGGTCAACCCGGAGCCGGTCGTGGTACCGGGCCGGGTCGAGCTTGTCGTGGGGCAGGACGATGAGGGTGAAGGGCCGCGCGCTGAAGCAGGACGCAGGGACATCTTTGCCGCGGTCCGGCCCTGCCGGAGGCCGGAACATGTTGGCGGTGAAAAGCGCGGTCAGCGCCCGGTCGGTGACGGTGCGCACCGGCAGGGCGTAGGCCGGGTCCGCGCCCAGACAGCGGTCGGTGACGTAGAGCCGGCGCTTGCGGGCGAGGGCGCGGAGCGCGTCCTCGAGCACGAGGTCCATCGTCTCCGCGTCGAGCGGGATGTTGCTGGGCGAATCCCAGTCCACCGTCGCCTCGGATTCGGGCCGCCGGACGATCATCGTGTCGAGCGGGCTCCGGCCGGTGGACTCGGCCGGGTTCCAGACCGCGAGCGCGCCGCAGGCGGAGACCAGCGCCTCGTTGCGCCGTACCGCGTCACGGATGAGCGGACTGCGGTCGGGGTTGAAACGGACGTCGTGCTGGCTGTGGAGTAGGATGTCCAGCCGCTCGACGAAGGCGTCTTGCAAGGCTACCTCCGGGTCTTGCCCTTTCCGCGCGGCATCGCAAGCGCCGCCTGGGCCGTGGCCAGCCGCGCTACCGGTACGCGGTAGGGCGAACAACTGACATAGTCCATCCCGACTTCGTGGCAGAACCGGACCGAGGCCGGGTCACCGCCGTGCTCGCCGCAGATGCCGACCTTCAGGTTCGGTCGGGCCGAACGGCCGCGCTCGACCGCGAGCCGGATGAGTTCGCCGACCGAGGCCCGGTCAATGGTCGCGAAGGGGTCGGCCGGGAGCAGGTTGCGGTCGAGATACTCGCCGAGGAACGCCCCGGCGTCGTCGCGCGAGAAGCCGAAGGTCATCTGGGTCAGGTCGTTGGTGCCGAAGGAGAAGAACTCGGCCGGGCCGGCCATCTCGCCGGCGGTGAGCGCGGCGCGCGGAATCTCGATCATCGTGCCGACCAGGTGAGGAATCCGCTTGAGCCCGGCCGCGCGGCAGACTTCGTCGTGGACCCGGGCGATTATCGCATTCTGGTCGGCAAGCTCGCGGGCCTCGCAGGTGACCGGGATCATTATCTCGGGGATGGGCTTCTTCCGCTTCTTGAGCAGTTCCGCGGCCGCCTCGAACACCGCCCGGGCCTGCATCGCGGTGATTTCCGGGTAGCTGATACCGAGCCGCACGCCGCGGTGGCCCATCATCGGGTTCGTCTCGTGCAGGGCCTCGCCCCGGCGCCGGATCTCGGCGACGCTGACCCCGAGCGCCTCGGCCAGCTCGCGCTGTTTCTCCTTGTCTCTGGGCACGAACTCGTGGAGCGGCGGGTCGAGCAGGCGGATCGTCACCGGCAGGCCGTCCATCGCCGCCAGCGTGCCCCGCACCGTCTTCCGGACGTGGCGGAAGAGCTTGTCGAGCGCGGCCTTGCGCTCCTCCGCGGTCCGGCTCATTATCATCCGGCGCAGGAGGAACAGCGGCTTGTCACTGCCCTTGCCGTAGAACATGTGCTCGGTGCGGAACAGGCCGATGCCCTCGGCGCCGAGCCGGCGGGCGAGCGTGGCGTCGGTCGGGGTCTCGGCGTTGGTGCGGACGCGCATCTGGCGATAACGGTCGGCCAGCTTCATGAACCGGCGGAACTGGGGCTGTTCGCTGGCGTCAATCATCGGCAGGCGGCCGGCGTAGGCGCGGCCGCTGGTACCGTTGAGCGTCAGCCAGTCGCCCTCTTTCACCGTCTTGCCGTTGACGACGAGCCGCTTCTTCGCGCTGTCCACACGGCTGTTCCGGGCGCCGACGATACAGCACTTGCCCCAGCCCCGGGCGACAAGCGCGGCGTGGCTGGTCATCCCGCCCCGGGCGGTGATGATGCCGGCCGCGGCCCGCATCCCGTCCACATCCTCCGGGCTGGTTTCCTCGCGGACGAGGATGACCGGGTCCTTGCCCTTCGCACGGGCGACCGCGTCGGCGGCGGTGAAGACGACCCGGCCGACCGCACCGCCCGGGCCTGCGGGCAGGCCTTCGAGCAGGGGCTTCTCCTTCTTCTCCGCGGTCGGGTCCACGATCGGGTGGAGCAGTTCGTCGAGCTGGTCGGGCCGGACCCGGAGGATTGCCGTCTTCTCGTCAATCAGCTTCTCGGCGAGCATATCCATCGCGATGTTGACTGCGGCGACACCGGTGCGCTTGCCGGTCCGGGTCTGGAGCATCCAGAGCCGGCCGCTTTCGATGGTGAACTCCAGGTCCTGCATGTCCCGGAAATGCTTCTCCAGCCGGAGGCGGTAGCGGTCGAGTTCCCGGTAGAGCTTCGGCATCGCGGTCTCCAGCGTCTCGGCCTTGCCCTCGCCGGTGCGCCCGGCCTCGTTGAGCGGGTTGGGTGTGCGGATGCCGGCGACGACGTCCTCGCCCTGGGCGTTGCGCAGCCACTCGCCGTAGAACCGGGCCTCGCCGGTCGCCGGGTTGCGGGTGAAGGCGACGCCGGTCGCGGAATCCCGGCCGAGGTTGCCGAAGACCATCGCCTGGATGTTGACCGCGGTGCCCCAGTCGTCGGGCAGGCCCTCGATGCGGCGGTAGGCGACCGCCCGCTTGCCGTTCCAGCTCCGGAATACCGCCCGGATACTGCCCAGCAACTGTTCCATCGGGTCGTCCGGGAAGGGACGGTCGAAGGTCTCGGCGATGAGCTTCTCGAACCGGTCGCAGAGCCGGGTGAGGTCGGCCGCGGTCAGCCTGGAATCATCTTCGCGGCCGGTCTTCTCCTTCAGCGCCTTGAGTATCTTCTCGAGCCGACTGCGGATGCCGCGGCCCTCGCCCGGCTCGATACCTTCCGCCTTCTCCATCACCACGTCGGCGTACATCATCATCAGCCGCCGGTAGGAATCGAGCGCGAAGCGCTCGTCGCCGCTCATCTCGCCGAGGCCGGGCAGGGTATCACGGGACAGGCCGATGTTGAGCACCGTCTCCATCATCCCGGGCATCGAGGCCCGCGCGCCGGAGCGGCAGGAAAGGAGCAGGGGCGCCTCACGGTCGCCGAAGCGCCGGCCCATTGACTTCTCGATGAACGCCAGCCCGCGCCGGATTTCGGCCTCGATCCCGTCCGGGAGCTTGCCGGTGCGCATGTAGGCGATGCAGGCTTCGGTCGTGATGGTGAAGCCGGGCGGGACCGGCAGGCCGAGATTGGCCATTTCGGCAAGGTTGGCGCCCTTGCCGCCGAGCAGTTCCTTCATCGCGGCCGAGCCGTCGGCCGAGCCGTCGCCGAAACGATAAACGAATCTCAACTATCCTCCTGTGCGGGCTGTTGTTTTCGTGGTCATGAAGGTCGAATCGCGGAGCGGCTCAGGACCGGCTACTCATCGGCCGGCTCCGCGGAATCGTCGCCGGATGCCAGGAAACCCTCGACCAGCTCGTGGCCGCGGTCCAGGTTCGCTTCTTCGACCAGCACCGCGCCCCAGTTCGGCCGCATCACTTGGGCGATGCCGTCGTAGGCCGGAATCTGGAACGAACGGATGACCGCCGGGATGCCGTTCTGGTCCAGCAGGTCCTTGATGGCGTTGGCCATCATTTCGTCCGGGGCCTGATAGACAGATACGAGAGCCATAGCCATACAGTCTAGCCGCCGGAGCGCGGACGTCAATCGCCGTTGCCCGGACCGGCGACACTCATCTCGTGCAGTGCCCGGCGGAGCCGGCGGATGTCCTGATGATGGGTCATGTCGAGCTGGAGCGGGGTGACCGAGATACAGCCGGCGCTGACCGCCTCGAAGTCCGAACCGGCGCGTTCGGTGAACGACATCTCGCCGTCAATCGTATAGGAAACTCCGCCGTCGGGCAGGTTCTGCCGGATGGCCATGTCGCGGTAGATGCGCTGGCCGAGCGTGGTCACGCGCACCCCGCGCACCCGGTCCGCGGCCGGGATGTTGACATTGAGCACGGTCTTGCGGGGCAGGAGACCGTCGAGCATCATCGGCAGGAGCCGGCGCAGGAAACCGAGCGCGACCTCGCGGTTGCGGCCCGGCTTCCCGTATGACACCGCGACCGCGGGCATCCCGAGCATCGCGCCCTCGATCGCGGCCGCGACGGTGCCGGAGTAGAGGACGTCGTCGCCGAGGTTGGGGCTGTCGTTGATGCCGGAAACGACGATGTCAATCTTCCGGCGGAAGATGCCGTAGTGGGCGATGAGCAGGCAGTCGGTGGGCGTGCCGTGCACCGCGTACCAGCCCGGCCGCCGGCGCTCAACCTTGATCGGCTTGCGCAGGCTGAAGGAGTGGCTGGTCGCGCTCTGGTTCACCGCCGGCGCCACTACCCGGACCCGGCCGCACCTGCGCAGGCCGGCGTGCAGGTCGTGCAGGCCGGGCGCGTCAATGCCGTCGTCGTTCGACAGCACGATGAGGGGTCGGGGCGATGGCGCCATCTCCACAGATATAACGCCATCCGTTCGAGAGTCAAGGGAAGGGGTCGAGGGGTCGAGCGTGGTCAGCGGCGGTGCTTCGGCCGGCGCCGGCGGGCGGCAGTGAGGCCGAGCATCGTCGCGCCGGCGAGGAGCGTTGCCAGCCCGAGCGCGATGAGGATGGTACGCAGGAGGCCGAGCGGCGCGTTGATCGTGAGCTCGTGACTGCCCGGGGGCAGGTGAAGCCAGATGAAATGGTCGGCGGTCTCGTGGAACTCGGTCTCCCGGCCGTTGAGGCGGACCGAGAGCTCCGGGTAGTAGCTGACCGCGAGTCGGATGAAACATTCGGTGCGGCTTTCGAGCCGGATGCCGACCCGGCTGTCGGTGACCGTGGTTTCGTGCACGGTGATGTCCGGTTGGCCGAGGACGCCCGACGCTTCGCTTTCGTCCGTGAGCGTCCGGGTGGGTTCGCGGCCCGGGACCGGGATGAAGCTCAAGTAGCGGAGCGAGGAGTCAACGTCCACGAAGTCGAGCAGGGCCCGCCAGTCCGCGGCGATGACCATCGTGTTCGCCTGCGTGACCGGCGCGGCCGGCACCGACCGGACCGTGTTGCTCGCGAGCACGAGCCCGGCCCGGGTCGGGCCGAAGACCAGCGGCGGCTCCGGGCCCGGCACCATGAACCGGTCGTCCCAGTCCATGTCCGCCTTGGTGAGCAGGTAGGCGGCGTCGTCATCGCCGGTCATCAGCGCGGGCAGGGTGATGAGGTGGCTGATGCCCATCAGCGCCAGCGCCTTGCGCGAGGTCGGGGTAAGCGTGGCCCGGGTGGTATCGCCGAGGTCGGCCGCGACGAGGTTGGTCCAGGGGTAGACGTAGAGCATCGAGGGCGGGGCGAACTGGTGGTAGGGCGGGCCGAAGGGTCCGGCGAAGCCGCCGAAGAGGTAGCCGAGCGCCGGGTACCGGACGGTGCGCCGGAGTTCGTCAATGCGGTCTTCCGGGAGGCTGACGTCGAACACCCGAACCGGGCGGTCCGCCCGCAGGAGTTGGTAGATGTGTCGCCGGACCCCGAGGAAGCTCTCGATCGTCGGGTAGCTGATTCGGAGCAGGGCGGGCAGGCAGTCGGCGGCGAGGACTCCGGCCAGGAGCAGGAAACCGGCCAGGCTGCGGCCGGAGGTGCGCAGGAACCGTTCCTCGAAACGGGCGCCGCCGAGCGCGACGAGGACCGCGGCGAAGAAGACCCAGAAGACGAGGAACCGGACCGGCGGCAAAACGCCGACCAGGAATCGCCCGATGCCGCCGAGGTGCGGCACGAGCAGGCTGAAGGCAAGGCCCAGCGTCAGCCCGACCGCCGGGAATGCCGCGCGGCGGCGGTGCCCGCGGTCGGCGAGCAGGTAGCCGAGCGCGGCGGCGACGAGCAACACGATGCTGAGGCCGAGATACGCGCCGGCGTAGCCGCCGTGCCGGGCCGAGGGCCAGAGCAGGGTGCCGATGCCGGGCGGTGAGAGCCGGATGTCGGGCTGGGGGTAGGCGTGCGTGCCGAGCCCGACCAGGAACGGAACCAGGAAGAAGGCGGAAAGCGCCAGCCCGCCGCCGGCGGCGATGCCGACGCCGGCAAGCACCCGGCCGGCCGGGGGAGCGGCCTTCCGGCCGCGGGCAAGCCACCCGGCCAGCGCCAGCGCGAGCAGGGCGACGGTGAACGCGGCGTAGAGGGCGTGGGCCAGCACCAGCAGGCCGGCGGCGAGGCCGAGCAGGAGCGCGTGGCGCCGCTCGCCGCTCTCGGCGAGCGCGTCGAAGGCGAAGAAGCAGGCGGGCAGGAGCAGGTAAACGAGGGCGACCGGGTAGTTGCCGCCGATGGATATGAACAGCACCCGCCAGGGCACCAGCAGGTAGACCAGCGTGCCGGCCGCGGCCGCGACGTCGCGGCCGGTGCGGCGGCGCAGGTAGAGGAGCATCACCGCGGCCGAGCCCAGGTGGAGGAGGAAGAGCAGGGTCTTGACCGCCAGCAGTTGGTTGCCCACGGCCAGCGCCAGCAGGCCGCCGAGCAGGGCGAGGAGCGGGCCGTAGAAACGGAGGTGCGGGTAGCCGCCGTAGAAGATGAAGGACCAGAAGGGCGATTCGCCCGCGCTCAGGGACCGGCTGACGACCTGCTGGCGCACGAGGTGCGGCCAGATGTCAACGGTCGTCGGGTGGCCCGGCGCGATGAAGGAGTAGCCGGACAGGACCGCGGCCGCGAGGAGCACGAGTCCGACGAGAATCCGGTGCCGGCCGGTCAACCCGGTCCGTGGCCGCCGCTGGCGGTCGGGGCGGGTCGTTCGCGGCCTGGTCATCCTGCCGGTCTGTCCGGGTCCGGGTCGAATGACACGCAGTCGTCGCCGCTGTCGTCGCCCCGGCTCCAGGGTCGGCACTTGCCGGTCTCGGTGCCGTCCTCCGGGCCTTCGAGCCGGAGCAGAATGACCGGCGTCATCGCATCACCCTGGCCGGCCGGGTTGTCGGCCAGCGCTTCTTCGACCAGCACCCGGTCCAGCCCGTCCGAAGCGCCGACAACCCGACAGCCGAAGATGTCGTTGGCGTCCACGATTGCCGCTTCGGAGCCGGTCTGCTCGCGGAGCCGGCGCGCGACGTCGTCCGGGTCGAGCGGGCCCTTGATGACGCAGTCGTAGAACTCCTTGACCCCGGAGGTGTGGGCGGCGTCAATCATCGTCGCCTGCGGGCCGGCCACCCGGTAGAAGTCGCCGCTTTGGCCGCGCAGTTTGCCCCACGCGCCGGCGACCGAGGCCCGAAGAATCCGGGACGCGCCGACCTCGTCAATCGCGCACTGCATCGAGAAGGGACTGCGCAGGCCGATGCCGTAGGGAACCTTCTTGACGAAGCGCCAGAGCACCCGGGCCCAGAAGCCGGGCCGGATGCGCGAGACCGGGATCGCCCGGCCCTGCATCACCGCGACCGGGCTTTCCGCGAAGGTGATGATGTCGCCCGGCTCCAGCGCCGGCGCGACCACCCGCTCGATTACTTCCTCGATGCGGTCGCATTCGGTGAGCAGACCGGTGAAGACCGGGACCCGCCGTACCCGCAGGCCGCGGGCGGTGATGGTTGCGGGAGTCTCTCGCGCCACGCGAGAATCTAGCCGATGGCCGGGCCGAAATCAAATCTTGCCGACGGCCGATGCTTTCCTATACTCGGCGGGTGAGAGCGTCAGTACCCGGGAGCACAGGCCCGGCTTGCCCCGAGGGCGAGGCGGAGGCCCGGCAGGCGAAGCGGTTCACCCGGCGGGTCGGGCTGGTTACCGCCGGGACGATGGTATCGCGTCTGCTCGGGCTGGCGCGGGAATCGGTCTTCGCCTGGCTGTTCGGGGCCGGGCTCGCCACCGACGCCTTCAACGTCGCGTTCCGGATCCCCAATTTCCTGCGCGATGTCTTCGCGGAGAGTGCGCTGTCGGCGGCTTTCGTGCCCGCCTTCGTCGGCAGTCTGCGCCGGGACCCGCCCGAGCGCACCCGCGACTTCGCGGCCGCGGTCCTGAACGCGCTCACGCTCGCGGTCGGGCTCATCGTCGTCTTCGGGATGGTCTTCACGCCGGCGGTGGTCCGGGTCATCGCGGCCGGGTTCGCGGGCCAGCCGGACAAGCTGGCGCTGACGGTCCAGCTCACCCGGGTGATGTTCCCGTTCCTGCTTTTCGTGGCCTGGGCGGCCTGGGCGATGGGCATTCTCAACGCCTGCGGCACCTTCTTCGTGCCCGCGGTCGCGCCCGGCGCGTTCAACCTCGTCTCGATCGCGGTGCCGCTGGCGACTTTCGGCTGGCTCCGGGGCATCGGGGTCGAGCCGATAACCGGTATGGCCTGGGGTGTGACGCTGGGTGCGCTGGCCCAGGTCGCGGTGCAATTGCCCCGGCTTCACCGCCACGGCTTCCGTTGGCGGCCGGTCTTCGATTTCGCCGGGCCCGAGGTCCGGCGCGTGTTCACCCGCTGGCTGCCGGTCGTGCTCGGGCTCGCCTCGTGGCAGATTTCCGCGCTGGTCAATACCTTCCTCTTGACCTTCCTGCCCGAGGGTTCGGTGACCTGGGTCAACTACGCCTACCGGATTCAGCACCTGCCCGCCGGGCTGTTCGGGGTGGCGATCGGTTCGGTCGCACTTGCCGAGTATTCGCACCGGGCCGGGGGCAGTGCCGGCGCCATCCGCGATTCTTTCCGGCACGCGACCGGCCTCGTCTCGACGCTGACGATACCGGCGGCGCTGTTGCTGATGGTGCTGGCCGGGCCGGTGGTGGCGCTGGTCTACCAGCACGGTCGCTTCACCGCCGCCGACGCGGTCAACACCAGCCAGGCGCTCGCGCTCTATTGCCTCGGCATCTGGGCCGCGGCCGCGGCCCGGAACTGCGCGGCGGGCTTCTACGCGCTGGGCAATACCCGGGTGCCGGCGTTCTCGGCCGCGGCCGCGGTCGCGGTCAACATCGGCATCAACCTGCTGTTGATGGGGCGTATCGGCTTCCGCTCTTTCCCACTTGCCGCCTCGGCCGGGCAGTTCCTCCACCTCGCGGTGTTGTTCGCGCTCCTGCGCCGGCGTACCGGCGGCCTGGGCGGGCGGGCGGTGGCGCGACTGACCGTGCGGGTGCTGGCGGCCGCGGTCGGGGCGGCCGCGCTTGCCCTTGCGCTGGCCCGGCTCTGGACGTTCCTGCCCGGCGTCGGCACGCTGGGCTACCGGCTCGGCCACGCGTTCCTGCCCGGGCTGCTCGGCGTGGGCGGCTACTACCTGCTGGCGCGGCTGTTGCGCATCGCCGAGGTTCGGGCCGTGTTCGCCCAACTTGTCTTCCGGCGAAATCCCCAAGCGGGTGACGGGCGTCTAAACAGTTGAGAGATATGAGAGCCAAAGCTGTGAAGAAGACGAATCGTGCCGCGGAGCCGGCTCCGCGTTACCCGGTGTTGATTGCCGGTTGGCCGGGGATGGGCAACGTCGGGCTGGGCGCGGTCGGGTACCTGCGCCGGCAGTTGGGCGGCGTGCCCTGCGCCGAGTTGGACGCTTCGGGCTGCTTCTTCCCGGAGGCGATGGAGGTCGAGCGGGGCATCGGCTCCCTGCCCCCGCCGGACCCGCAGACGCTCTACGCGGTCAGCGAGCCGCCGCTCCTGCTCTTCGAGGGTACCTTCCAGCCCGGCGGCGAGGCGGGCGTGAAGATTGCCGATGAGCTTCTGGACTGCGCGGTGGCTCGGGGCGTCGAGATGGTCTACACCGGTGCCGCCTTCGCCGCGGCGATGAGCTGTCGGGACGAGGTCCGGGTCTACGGCGCGGCCAGCACCGACCAGGTGCGGGAGGCTTTCCCGGGACTCGGCGTCGAACCGCTCGCCGAGGGCCGTATCTCCGGCCTGAACGGGCTGTTGCCGGGCCTGGCGGCCGGCCGCGGCCTGGCCGGGGCCTGCTTCCTGGCGACGATGCCCCACTACGCGGTCCAGACTCCGAACCCGAGGGCTTCGCGTGCGCTGGTCCGTATCTTCGAGCGGATTCTCAATACCAGCATTGACACGGCCCGGCTCGACAAGGAGATTGCCGAACTCGACAAACTGCTGAGTGAATTCGAGACCCGGGTGGCGGCCACGCTCCGGGACATCCGGGCCCGGCTCACGGACGATGACTCCGGGCCCCGGGAAGAGGGAAGCGGCGACGATGAACCGACCGGCCCGGAGCCGCACGAGGTGATGCAGCACATCGAGAGCCTGTTCGAGGCGGCCGAACAGGACCGCGGCAGGATTCCCCGGCTCAAAGAAGCGCTCGACCGCTGGGGTCTCTTCCACATCTACGAAGACCGCTTTCTCGACCTGTTCACCCGGCCCGGCCGCCGAACCGACTGATTGGCCTGCAGGGCCGGTTTCGGCCGCAGGCCGTGCCGTGAGAGCAGTTTCTGAGCCCGGACCCGTACCGCGTTCCCGGTTGACTTCCGGCTCTCAGCGGGTTAAATGACAGACTGGAAGCGAATCCAGTTCCCGGCTGTGTCCGCTCGGATACCGGCAGGCCGGGACCGATAACCTGCGAGGAGAACTATGATGAATGACCATCCCGTCCGTTCCTTCATGGGCTTAAACTTCCGCCATTTCAATGCCGCCGCGACGGTTGATGCCGCCCGGGCCTATGCGAAGCACATCGAGGGCGGCGGGAAGATGCTGGTCGCGCTGGCCGGGGCGATGAGCACCGCGGAAATCGGCATTTCCCTGGCCGAGATGATAAGGCGCGGTTTCGTTCATATCATTTCCTGTACCGGGGCCAACCTCGAAGAGGATGTCTTCAACCTCGTCGCGCACGATTACTACGAGCGGGTGCCGCATTACCGGGACCTGACCCCGGCCGACGAGGCCGCGTTGCTCGCGCGGCACATGAACCGCGTGACCGACACCTGCATTCCGGAAGACGAGGCGATGCGCAGGGTTGAAGATGTCCTGCTTGACGAGTGGACCCGGGCCGACCGGGCCGGGGAACGGTACTTCCCGCACGAGTTCTTCTACCGGGTGCTCAAGTCGGGGAAACTGGAACAGCACTACCAGGTTGACCCGAAGCACTCCTGGATGCTGGCGGCGATGGAACGCGACCTGCCGATTGTCGTGCCCGGTTGGGAGGACTCGACCTGTGGCAACATCTACGCCGCACGCTGTATCGAGGGCAAGATCAGCAACGTCCACACCGTCCGCACCGGCATCGAGTACATGAGCTTCCTCGCCGACTGGTATCAGCGCACCGCGCCCGCGTCCAGCATCGGCTTCTTCCAGGTCGGCGGCGGTATCGCCGGCGACTTCCCGATCTGCGTCGTGCCGATGCTGCACCAGGACCTGCTCCGTCCCGACGTCCCGCTCTGGGGCTACTTCTGCCAGATCAGCGACTCGACGACCAGTTACGGTTCGTACTCGGGCGCGGTGCCGAACGAGAAGATCACCTGGGGCAAGCTCGGCGTCGAGACGCCGAAGTTCATCATCGAGTCCGACGCGAGCATCGTCGCGCCGCTGGTCTTCGCCCACCTGCTGGGCTGGTAGCGAGCGGCGTCAGCGGTCGTCGGTGATGCGGGCGGCGCGGACGAAGCCGGTGAAGCCCTCGGGCTTGACCACCCCGCCGGAGACGACCAGTTTGAGTCCCTCGTCGGTCGTCATCCCCGTCTCGGTAATCTCGTCCTCAGGGATGAGCGCGAGCCAGCCCGAGGTCGGGTTGGGCGTGGTCGGGAAGTAGACGAACACCGCCCGTCGCCCGTCGGCCAGCGTCAGCCGCTCGTCCGACGTGACGAACCCGACCGCGAGCAGGCCCCGGCGCGGGTACTCGGCGATGACCGACTTGCGCAGGGAACTGCGCTTGACGAAGACCGCGTCGGTCAGTTCCCGGGTCGAGGTGTAGATGCCGCGCACGAAGGGCAGGCGGCGCATCAGCCGGTCGAGCCGGCCGATGATGAAGCGTCCGGCCAGGCTGGTTGCGACCGCGCCGACGCCGATGATGAGGACCACCGCGATGACGAAGCCGAGGATGGTCAGCACCCAGTCGGGCAGGCGCGTGAGCCAGACGTGGCGGGTGAGCAGGGGGGAGAGCAGTTCGCCGAGCCGGGTGACGAGGAACCAGATGACGAAGACGCTCAGCCCGAGCGGCAGGACGGTGGCGATGCCGGCGATGAGGTACTTACGAAGCTGTCCCACGGGCAGAGTGTAGCAGAAATCCGAAGGCCGGCAAAGGGCGAGTGAGAAGCGCAACTTGTGCAGGCTTGATCCGAAGGGGCGGTGCCCGCACCGTCGAAACAGCACCTGCATACCACAGAGGCGCGCAGAGCCGAGGTCGGACCGGCAACGGACGGATGCGGCAGGCCGGGGCAACCCGGCCTGCCGTGTTGGACTTGCAGTTGCGGGCTTACTGCACGCGGATGAGTTTCTGCACCGCGGTGAAACCGGGCGCGATCATCCGGACGTAGTAGATGCCCCGAC
>DSBX01000112.1 GCA_011049385.1 Caldifarciminota bacterium
GCTGCCGCTTCCCGACCCGACCGACCTGATGCTTGTTTAGCCTCCAGTCCAGCCGGCTTCGGCCGGCTTGACCTTCCGGCGGCCGGCCTTCGGGCCGGCCGCCCGGTGCGAGAAGGTATTCTCAGCCGACGGCGGCCCAAGCCGGTTGACAGCCTGCGCGGCTATGTCTATCCTGTGATTGATGGATACTCCGACCGGAATGCTGATCGCGGGCAAGTGGCAGGAACGGGCCGCGAGACTGCCGGTGCTGAATCCCTGGAATGGCGAGCCCGTTGCTACGGTGGCGCTGGCCGATGAGGAGGATGTTGCTGTGGCAGTCGGAGCCGCGGGCGACGGCGCGGCGGAGATGGCCGCCCTGCCCGCCCACGAGCGGGCAAGAATCCTGAGCCGCACCGCGGAACTCGTCCGCGACCACGCCGAGGTGCTGACCGGAACCATCATCGCCGAGTCGGGTAAGCCTCGGCGCTACGCCGCGGCCGAGGTGGACCGGGCCGGTGAAACCTTGCGCTTTGCGGCCGAGGAGGCCCGGCGTATCCACGGCGAGACGGTGCCGATGGACGCCGCCCGCGGTTCGGAGCGGCGCCGGGGATTCTTCATCCGCCGGCCGCTCGGGGTCATCGCCGCCATCTGTCCCTTCAACTTCCCGCTCAACCTGGTCGTGCACAAGGTAGCGCCGGCGCTGGCTGCGGGCAACGCGGTGGTGCTCAAGCCGGCAAGCGCGACGCCGCTGACCGCCCTGCGGCTGGGGGAGTTGCTGCTCGAAGCCGGACTGCCGCCGGCCGCGCTCGGTATCGTCGTCGGCCCGGGCGGGAGCGTGGGCCGGGCGCTGGTGCGCGATTCGCGGGTGCGGATGGTGAGTTTCACCGGCTCGGCCGAGGTGGGTGAGAACATCAAGGCCGACTCCGGTTTGAAGCGGGTCGCACTCGAACTGGGTTCGAACTCGGGGGTCATCGTAGATGAGACCGCCAACCTCGAGACTGCGCTGGCGCGTTGCCTGGTCGGCGCGTTCGCCTATTCGGGGCAGGTCTGCATCCATACCCAGCGGCTCTACCTGCACGAAGCGATTGCCGGTGAGTTCACGGAGCGGTTCGTGGCCGGCGCGGAGCGACTGAAGTGCGGCGACCCGGCGCTGGCCGCGACCGAAATCGGGCCGATGATAGACGCGGCCGCGCTCTCCCGGGCGCTGGCGCTGGTCGAACAGGCGCAGGCGGCCGGGGCCCGGTTGCTGTGCGGAGGAGCCGCCGAGCAGTTGGTGATGCGGCCGACGGTGCTGGATGGAGTTGACCCGGAGATGCCGGTCGTGTGCGAGGAAGCGTTCGCTCCGGTTGTCACAATCGAGACCTTCGGCGGTTTCGACGAGGCGGTGGCGATGTTCAACCGGGGGTCTTCGGCCGGAAGCCGGGAGTACGGCCTCGCCTGCGGAGTGTTCACCCGGGACGTGGTGCGGGCGTTTGACGCGGCAGAGCGCATCCGGGCCGGCAGTATCTACATCAATGATTCGGCGACGTTCCGGGCCGACCACGCGCCGTACGGCGGAGTGCGTGATTCGGGCATCGGCCGCGAGGGCCCGCGCTTCGCCGTTGAAGAAATGACCGATATCACGATGGTTTCGTTCAACCTCGATGCCTGAAGAAAGAGGAGTTGTCTTGGAAGTCAAGTCTCACACCCGCTGGGTCGAAGGAATGAAGTTCGTTGGGGCCGGTTGGTCCGGCCACGAGGTGGTGATGGACGCCAACACCGAATCGGGCGGGGATGATTGCGGCGCCCGGCCGATGGAACTCCTGCTCGTCGGGCTGGCCGGCTGTACCGGGATGGATGTCGTATCGCTTCTGCGCAAGATGCGTGTGCCGTTTACCGGCATCGAGCTCAGCGTCTCGGCCGACAAGAGCGAGGAGCACCCGAGCGTGTTCACCGCGATCCGGCTGGAGTATGTCGTTCGGGGCCGGGGCGTGGACCCGGAGAAGGTGAAGAAGGCGATTGAGCTGTCGCAGGAGCGCTACTGTTCTGTTTCGGCGATGCTGAAGAAGGCCTGTCCGGTCGAGTACTCGTTTCGCATCGAAGGGCCGGACAAGAGCGACTGAGCGGACGCGCAAGACTACGGGCCGCCCATATGGGCGGCCCGTTTGTGTCGGTCGGGAGCTTCAGTTGAGGACGACCGCCTTGGCGGTCAGGGTCTTTCCCTCCGCAGTCAGGCGGTAGAAGTAGGTGCCGCTTGCGACCGGGCGACCGTGGTCGTCGGTCTGGTCCCAGGTTGTGGTGTGCCGGCCGGCCGGCATCGGGCCGCGGGCGAGAGTGCGTACCAGCCTGCCGGTCGCGTCGTGGACGCCGAGGTCAATCCGGCCGGGTCCGGGCAGAGTATACTCGACCCGGCCCGGCCCGGGCGCGAGCGTCGGCGTGTTGATCGCGGGGAGGTCCGGTACTGGTTCGAGCAGTTCCTCCTCGACCGCTCCGGAGTAACGGACGATGGCGGCAATCATCCAGTTGAACGCAAGACCGTACTCTCGCAGTTCTTCCCAGGTGCCGTCGAGATTGACCCAGCCGCCGCGCTGGGGAACGGCCGGCCCGCCGTCAACTCCGCCGGGGAACTGTCCGGCCGTGTGGGTGAACCGGGGGCCGAGCCAGACGTCGGCGTTGGCGTTGACCCGGAAGGGCTGGGCGAGGTCGAGCCGCTTCCAACCCGTGCCCGCTCCGGTGTAGGGAATGGATTCCACCACCGGGCCCGGCGTCGTCGCGTTGTTGCCGCGCCAGACAAAGTAGTGCTGGTTCTGCGAGGCTTCGTGCTGGAGGAAGATGCCGGCGACGACGTCGCAGTCACGGGTCGGGGTGAGCCGGGTCGCGGAATGGAAGGTACCGCCATCTTCGAGGCCGACCGCGTTCTCTTCGTAAGTGTAGTGGACTTTGAGCGTCTCCTCCTCACCGCCGCCACCGCCGACGTTGTCGAGCGCGGTCTTGCAGTCGAGCCTTCCCCAGCCGTAGTTTATGTTGGGGTAGGGCGCGCCGCCGGAGGGCCGGGCGGCGTGGTCGGCGAAGAGGTTAAAGACTTGGTCGTGGGTCAGGGTCGCGTCTTTCTGGAGCAGGATGGCGGCCGCGCCGGCGACGTGGGGAGCGGCCATCGAGGTGCCGTCGAGGTTGTAGTAGCCGCCGCCGGGCACCGCGGAGCGGATGTTCTGACCGGGCGCGGAGATGCCTGGGTTAATGAGGTTCCAGTCCGGTCGGGGCCACCAGCCCGAGTCGTTCCAGGGAGCCTGGTTGGGCGCCGGCCCGCGCGAGGAGAAGGAGGCGATGGCGTCCGTACTGGTCGTCGCGCCGACTCCGATGACGTTGGGGTAACTGCCCGGGGGCATCGAGGTCGAACCGCCCGGACCGCTGTTGCCGATTGCGCCGACGATAATGATGCCGAGGCTGCGGAGGTTGTTGACGTAGTTGAACCAGTAGGTGGAGGTTCGGTCCGAGCCCCAGGAGTTGGAGAGGATGTCGGGCCGGCCGGTGCCGGCCATCCAGTCGAAGCAGGCGACGAACCAGGAAGAGTTACCGCTACCGTTGGCGGCGAGCGCCTTGGCGGCGATGAAGGTCGCCCCGGGCGCGACGCCGATGCCGTTGCCGCCGACGGTCGAGCCCATGCAGTGGGTGCCGTGGCCGTTATCGTCGTAGGGGCTGGATTGGCCATTGACCGCGTCGTACCAGCCGTTGCTCGAGCGCCAGCGGCCGCCGAAGGCCGGATGGCTGGTCTGGACGCCGGTGTCGATGTTGCCGACGACGATGCCCGCACCGTTGAAGCCCGCGCTCCAGCATTCCGGCGCCCGGACCTTGGTGATGTTCCATTCCTGGAGGTCAACCGGGGGCAGGGGTTCGCCTTCGCTCGCGCGGTAGTCAATGGTGACGACGAAGTCGTCGAAGATGTAGGCGATATCGTCGCGGGCGGCGAGCGTCCGGATTACCGCCGGTGTTGCCGCGAGCGCAATCCGGCTCACCAGCCAGAAACTGCGCACGTTGCGGGCGTCGGTCGTTGCGAGCCAGGCAAGGATGTCACGCTGGGCGAGTTCGGCGACGTCCTGCAAGTGCGCCAGTTTCCCGCCGTAACCGGTGCCGGGCGGCAAAGCGTCGAGGTTCGCTTGCCGGCGGGTGTGGACGATGACGTCAATCAAGTCGTCCGGCTCGGCGGCGTCGAGCACCGTTTCGAGCTCGGGCGCGAGCCGGGGAATGTCGGCTTCCCGGAGCAACTCCGCCGTCGGGGCATCGAGGTCGGAGCGGGCCGCGACGGGAATCGTTGCGAGGGCGAAGGATGCGGCCAGGGCGAGGACCAGCAGTGCACTGGTTTTCATCTTGCCTCCTGTCTGCAGTCGGAAAGCGGTCGCGGGCATCTGCGCGCAAAGGGCCCGTTCCGGGCCGCTGCCGCCCGCGCATGGACGGCGAGCGATTGGCAGGATAACGTCGCCGGGCGCGTTGTCAAGGACAGGACGGGGCAGACGGGAGCTTCGGGTCTTGCCTTTCTCCTTGACTGCGTCCGGGCGCGGGCTAGGATTCCTGCGTCCGGCGGCGGACCCCGCACCGGACGCGACAGGACGACCATCGAGTATCATCTTGCCCGGCAGGAGGAATCGTGGAGTATCAGAACATCATCGTCAGTGCGGCTGAGAGCATCGGCTGGCTCCGGTTCAATCGGCCGCCGGTCAACGCGCTCAATAGCGCGCTGGTCAGAGAAATCGAAGCGGCGTTCGACTGGTTTGCCGACCGGGATGAGGTCCGGGTCATTATCCTGACCGGTGAGGGCAAGGCCTTCGTCGCCGGGGCGGACATCGCCGAGATGAGCGCTTTCACGCCACTGGAGGCGCGCGCGTTTGCCCGGCGCGGGCACCGGGCGCTCGGCCGCATCCAGGAAATCGAGAAGCCGGTTATTGCCGCCATCAACGGCTTCGCACTCGGTGGTGGTTGTGAGATCGCGCTTGCCTGCGATATCCGGGTGATGGCCGAGGGCGCGATGATCGGCCAGCCCGAGGTGAAACTGGGGCTCATCCCGGGTTTCGGCGGCACCCAGCGGTTGGCGCGGTTGGTCGGCCCGGGGCTGGCCAAGGAACTGGTCTTCTCCGGCGACAGTATCGGTGCGGTCGAGGCCCTGCGCATCGGGCTGGTCAACCGGGTCGTGCCCGCGGCCGAGCTGATTGAGCAGGTGACCGCGATGGCGAAGAAGATCGCCGCCAACGGGCCGGCCGCGGTCCGGCTGGCGAAGACCGTTATCAACCGGGGGTTGGACTCGAATCTGACCACCGGTAACTCATACGAAGTCGAAGCGTTCGGTGTCTGCTTCTCCTCCGGCGAGCCGGCGGAGGGAACGAAGGCGTTCCTGGAGAAGCGCAGGCCGGACTGGAGCAAAGAAGGGATGTGAACATGACCATAGGCAAAGCAAAGGCAACGGTTGTTCTTGGCGCGGCGCGGACCCCGGTCGGCAGATTCCTGGGCGGGCTTTCGTCCCTGCGGGCGCCGGAACTGGGGGCGCTGGCCATCGCGGAAGCGGTCAAGCGCTCGGGCGCGGACCCGGCCGACGTGGACGGGGTGATGATGGGCAACGTCTGTCCGGCGGGTATCGGCCAGGCGCCGGCGCGCCAGGCCGCAATCGGCGCCGGGTTGAGCCCGACCGTCCCGGCCCTGACCGTCAACAAAGTCTGCGGCTCCGGGATGATCGCCGCCATGCTCGCCTGCCAGCAGATCAAGGCGGGTGACGCGAAGCTGGTCGTGGCCGGCGGCCAGGAGTCAATGTCGAACGTGCCCTACTACCTGAAGCAGTTGCGTAACGGCAACAAACTGGGCGATACCAAGCTCCAGGACGGAATGGTCTACGACGGGCTCTGGGACTTCTTCGGCAACACCCACATGGGTGAACTGGGCGACTTCACCGCCAAGAACTCGGGCATCACCCGCGAAGAACAGGATGCGTGGGCCTGCCGCAGCCACCAGCGCGCGGTCGAGGCGGCGCAGAAGGGCTGGTTGAAGGAAGAAATCGTTCCGGTTTCGATACCCCAGCGTAAGGGCGACCCGGTGGTGGTTACCGCCGACGAGGGGCCGCGGGCGGATACGACGGTCGAGAAGTTGGCCAAGCTCAAGCCGGTGTTCACGCGTGACGGTACGGTGACCGCGGGCAACGCCTCGTCTATCAACGACGGCGCGGCGGCGCTGGTGCTGTCGAGCGAGGTATATGCGGAGGAGAAGAAACTCAAACCGCTGGCCCGGGTCATCACCTACACGACCGGCAGTGTCGAACCCAAGATGCTGTTCTACGCGCCGGTGACCGCGGTGCGCCGCCTGCTCGAAATCCAGGGCGGCGACATCAAACAGTTCGACCTCATCGAGCTCAATGAGGCTTTCGCCTCCCAGGTGCTGGCGGATGGCAATGAGCTGGGCTGGGACTGGGACAAGGTCAACGTCAACGGCAGCGGCATCTCGATGGGCCACCCGATCGGCTGTTCGGGCGCGCGCATCGTCGTTACCCTGCTCTTCGCGCTGAAACAGCGCGGGCTCAAGAGGGGCCTCGCGGCAATCTGCCTCGGTGGCGGCGAGGCGACCGCGATGAGCGTCGAACTACTCTAACCCGGCCGGGCTTGGGCCGATGGCCGTGTACCAGACGCAGAGCGCGGCCGAGACAATTGCTCTCGGCCGCGCTCTTGCCGAGGAGTTGTGTCCGGGCGACGTAGTCGCCTTCCACGGTGACCTCGGTAGCGGCAAGACCACGATGATAAAGGGCATCGCGGCCGGTCTCGGGGTCGAGGAGACCGTGCTCAGTCCGTCCTTCGTCATCGTCACCGAGTACCGGGGGCGACTACCGGTCTACCACGTTGACCTTTACCGGCTGGCCGGCTCGGCCGAACTCGGCACTGACGAACTGGAAGATTACCTTGAGGGCGAAGGTGTCTGTCTCATCGAATGGGCGGAGCGGGTGGGGAATGCGCTCCCGGACCGTACTATCCGGGTGCGGATTGAGTACGAGGGCGAAGGCCGGCGGGTCTGGGTCGAAAGGTCCGGGTCAGCGGCAGAGCCGGTCCAGTAACTCGGTTATGCCGCCGCGCAGGGTTTCGGTCCGGTCCGGTCCGGTGATGGTGATGAGGCCGGCGCGGGCGGAGACCTTGAGCAGGCCGAGCTTCCGGGCCCGGATCCGCACGAGCGCAATCCGGAAGAGATCGGCGACTACGGGTGGGTAACGGCCGAAACGATCCACCAGTTCCTCTTCGAAGCCCCGCAGCTCTTCCTCGGACTCGAGCCCGAGCAGGCGCCGGTAGAGCGCTACCCGCTCGAAGGCCTCGGGGACGTAGCTTTCGGGCATGAAGGCGTTGAGTTCGAGCGACAGCTCGGGCTCGGCCGCCGGTTCCTCGCCCCGAAGCCGGGACGAGGCCTCGCGGATCATCCGGGCGTAGAGGTTGAGCCCGACCCTTGCGACCTGTCCATGCTGGCGCGTGCCGAGCAGGTCCCCGGCCCCACGGATTTCCAGGTCGCGCAAGGCCAGCCGGAAGCCGGACCCGAGCCGGGAGTAGGCGACGAGCGCGGATAGCCGCTTGCGGGCCTCGGGCGTGATGTCGGCGCGCGACGGGGTTAAGAACAGTGCGTGGGCCTGGCGACCGGAGCGGCCGACGCGCCCGCGGAGCTGGTGCAGGTCGGCGAGGCCGAAAGTGTCGGCCCGGTCCACGATGATGGTGTTGACGTTGGGCAGGTCAACGCCCGATTCGATGATGGCGGTCGAGAGCAGGACCGGGTGCCGGCCGGTGGCAAACTCCAGGTACAGGTCCTCGAGCCGGCGCGCCGGCATCCGGCCGTGGGCGGTGGCGATATCCAACCCGGGAAGGAGACGGCGCAAGCGGCGTTCGACGATGCCCAGCGTCTGGATGCGGTTGTGGACGAAGAACACCTGGCCGTTGCGGTCGAGTTCGCGCTCAAGGTAGCGGGTGATGAGCGCGTCGTCCCAGGGCGCGACTTCGGTGAGCACTTCGCGCCGGCCCGGGGGCGGGGTGTGGATGGTTGAGATGTCTCGCAGGCCGACCAGCGCAAGGTAGAGTGTGCGTGGCACCGGCGTCGCCGAGAGCGACAGCACGTCCACCCCGGCTCGCAGAGCCTTGATGCGTTCCTTCTGGCGCACGCCGAATTTCTGCTCCTCGTCCACGATGAGCAGGCCGAGGTCGCGGAAGCGGGGCGCGGTGGAGAGCAGGGAATGGGTGGCGATGACGATGTCCAC
Source organism: Caldifarciminota bacterium (assembly GCA_011049385.1). Classification (GTDB taxonomy): domain Bacteria; phylum Hydrothermota; class Tepidihabitantia; order Tepidihabitantales; family Tepidihabitantaceae; genus DSBX01. The sequence goes on from DSBX01000112.1 coordinate 8,216, forward strand.
CCGGCCGGCGGCGATGTCGTCGAGAACCCGGTGCCGCGCGGTGGGCGGCACGAGCCGGGAGATCATCTCGACCCGGAATGGGAAGGGTGCGAGGCGGCGCCGGAAGGTGTCGAAATGCTGCCAGCACAGGATCGTCGTCGGCACCAGCACCGCGACCTGCTTCAGACCGGCCGCGGCCTTGAAGGCCGCGCGCAGGGCGACCTCGGTCTTGCCGTAGCCAACGTCGCCGCAGACCAGCCGCTCCATCGGCCGGCCGCGTTCCATATCCTGCCGGACCGTCTCCAGGGCCCAGGCTTGGTCCGGTGTTTCGGTGAAGGGAAAGGCGGCGGCGAGTTCGCGGTGCCACTCGCCGTCGGGTGCGAAGGTGTGGCCGCGGGCCAGCGCACGGCGGGCGCTGATCTCGACCAGTTCGCCGGCGTAGTCGAGGCTGGCCCGGGCGGCCCGGGCCTTGGCGAGGAGCCAGGAGCGGCCGCCAATGCGGTCCAGCGCGGGCGCCTCGCGGCCGCTGCCGACATAGCGGTCCACCAGGCCCAGGTTCTCGACCGGCACGAAGACGCGGTCGCCGGCGGCGTAGCGCAGGGTCAAGTAGTCCTTCTCCACCGCTTCGTGCCGGACCCGGCGAGTGCCCTCGAAGACACCGACGCCGTAGTCAACGTGGACGACGTGGTCGCCGGGCCGGAGCGCGACGAGGTTGTCCACCGGCACGCCGCGGAATCGCCGCCGCGCCGGCCGCGGCCGGGGAGAGCCGTAGAGCTCGCGCTCGGTGAGCAGGCCGATGCCGGCCCGCGCGCCGACGAAACCGTGACTCAAGCTTACCGGCAGGAGCGCCGGGCCCGGGCCGAGCGTCTCGCGCAGGCGGCGACAGCGTTCAGGGGTGCCGCAGGCAAGATGCCAGCACAAGGGAGAGGCGGCCAACTCGGAGCGCAGGAGTTCTGAGTTGCCCAGGTAACTACCGGGCTCCACGAAGCCGAGGTCGAAGCGAGCTTCGGTTCCTGCGGTCAGTTCGATGACCGCCCGGCGCTCCGCGACTTCCTTCTCGTTGCGGATGGAGGGTCGACCGGCAGGGTCAGTGACGAGTACCGTCCGGTCCGGCAGGAGCCGGGCAACAGTCAGGTTGCTGAGTTCAGGTGTTCGGCGCGACAGGATGGTGACGGACTCAACCCTGCGCGTCGTGCGCTGGGACAAGGCGTCGAACGACCGTACCGACTCGACCGTGTCGCCAGCGAATTCCAACCGGGATGGCGTCTCGGTCCGTTCCGGGAAGACATCAACGATACCGCCTCGGCGGGCGAACTCGCCGGGCTCGACCACCAGGTCAACCAGCTCATAGCCGGCGCGGTCCAGCCAGGCGATGACCGCCTCCGGTGTTGCGGTTCCACCTGCGGCAACAGCCAACTCGCGCTCGCCGGCGGGAAGCTGGCTGGGCAGGGGGCGGTCGAGGTCGGGGCCGATGATGACGATCACTGATGGTTCGTCGGTGGCTATGTTCTGCAGGACTCGGGCCGCGTCCTCCCGTTCCGGCACCGGGGCGAGGACTGCCAGTCCGGGCCGGAGCCGGGCAAGGTCGGCGAGCGCCTCGTCGCGTTCGTCATCATCGGTGCAGATGAGCGCGACCGGACGCCGGAGCCGTTCGGCAACGGCGGCTGCCAGCAGTGCGCGGGCCGCGCCCGCGACGCCGCGTACGCCGACGCGGGCGTTGCCGGCGAGCTTACCAGCCAGTTCGCCGAGCAAGGGTGCGGCTGCGAACGCGGTGAAGAGGTCTTCAGGGGGCAAGGTCATGCCTCGGGATTATAGCCGGACATCAGCGGTTTGCGATTTCGCAACGCCGGACGGTCGGAGGGGACGACAGAAGCGGGGGGCTGATGGCCCCCCGCCGAAGATGCGTTCAGGCTGCTACTTCTTCTTGGCCGGCTTCTTCTTGGCGACTTTCTTGACCGCCTTCTTGACGACCTTCTTAGCCGGCTTCTTAGCGACCTTCTTGGTCGTCTTCTTCGTGACCTTCTTCTTGGCCGGCTTCTTGGCAGCAGCCTTCTTCGCCGGTTTCTTCTTAGCTACCATCGGACCTCCTTTGTTGGTACGCGCAGATGATAGTGACCTTGCTCAAACTGTCAATAGCAAAAATGCACTTGGTGTTCTTCTTCTGCTGTTGTCGCCGCGAGTTGTCGCGTTACTCATTAGCTGGCAGGGACTCTGTCTCGATGCTATCGTGATACTCGTCAAGGTTCGTGAAGCCTCTATTGACAGTGGTTTGCGGCTCTTTGTCGTGCGCTGCTGCCGTTCTCTGTCGGTCAAGACACAACGTTACCGACGTCAGGCGCCCGGCTTCGACGGTTACCGTCGTGTCGCGGCCAAGAAGCTCATCGGTCAGCGGGACGAGAGAGAGTGCGTACTCACCGGCCGGGAGCTTGCGGAAGGTGAAACTGCCCTCGGAGTCTTCGGTGGTCAGGCTGTCCGTTGCCGGACCCCGGCAGAGCACGCGAGCCGCCACCGCGCGACCGGAGGCGCGGTCGTAGACCGCGCCCCAAAGCGAGCCCTGTCCGGCCTTCCGTACCGTGAGCAGGACACGGTTGGTGCGGTGCGGCTCGATCAGCACCGATTCACTCGCCGGCAGGTAGTCGTCGGCCTCGGCGGTGAGTTTGAGCCACCCCGGTTCGATTCCTTCCAGTCTGAAGGTGCCGTCGGCATCGGTTCGAGCCATTCCCTGATGCACCCACTCCGGCATGAGACGTGCCGGGACCGGTCGTCCGGTGCCGAATTCACGCACCTCAATGAGCGCATTGCCGTAGACCTCGGCACGAAGGTCAAGAGAGAGAGAGAGCCGGTGGGTGAGACCGAGCCCGCCGTAGGGAACGAGCGCGTAGTCGAGAGAGAAGGCTTCGTGGCGAAGGCCGATGCCTGCGGTGATGATTGACGTCCACCCGAGCGTGCGCCAGTCCTGCGGTCCGAACCGGCCGCCGGCACGGAGGCTCAGGAAGCTGTGGAGGTCGTACTCTCCGCCCAGGTGGAAGTGTGGCCGTTCCCCGAAGTCCAGGGCGGCATCGGCCAGCAGGCGCAGACGCGGCAGAGAGTTGGCGTACCGGTTCAGAAGCAGTGTCGGGCTGAGGGTGAGGCCGATGCGGAGTTCGGCAGGCAGGGGCCAGCGAACTGCGTCATACCATATACCAGGGCCTAGGTTGCGACCCGTGGCACCGATGCCGAGCCAGGGTGTCGGCCGGTAGAGCACACCGACGTCGCCCGCGGCGCCGTAGCCGTGTTCGCCGACAAGGTTGTCGTAGATACCTTTCACTGAGGCACCGGCCAAGAGTCGGTCTAGAGGCCGGAAGCCGTAGCTGGCGATGGCGTAGCCGCTCTGGCTGTAGGCGGTGCCGCCGGGGTTGTTCTCCGGGTCGCGGAGTTCGATGCCGCCGACGCCGGAGTAGACCGCGCCGAAGCCGATGAAGCCGGGACCGAGCGGAAGGGTCCCGGCCAGCTTCTCATCACGCGTCCCGCCGAACCACTCGTGGTGCGACAGGCTGAGCTGGACGCGGGTAAGTTGTCCCAGCCCGGCCGGGTTCCAGAAGATGGCGCCCACATCGTCGGCAAGGCCGGTAAACGATTCTCCCATTGCGCAGGCGCGTGGTCCAACCGGCACTCGGAGCAGTGGGAAGGCGGTCGGGTCCGCGGCGCCAGGCAAGGTCAGGAACGTGAGTAACAACAGGTTGAGCACCAGGGCTCCTTTCGCTTTAGTATTGCCAGGAGTTGCCCACCGGACACCCGGAACGGGCGCATCAGCTCGACCCGTAGCCGGGGCCGACGCGGTTCGATGGCCGGGCGTATCGTTGACGGCACGGCGTCGGTGGTCGTCTTCTTACCGCTCATCACCGGCTCTCACCGCCAGTCTGCCGATTCGGCGGACTGTTTCTTCTTCGTCGTCGGTGAACTCAAGCAGGTAGTAGTATGTTCCCGGTGCAAGCCGGCGACCGGAGCGATCGCGCAGCAGCCATTCGATGCGGTGGACACCGGCTTCGAACGATGCCGGGGCGGCAATCTCGGCAACGAGTTCGCCGAGGCGTCCGTAGATGCGCAGGTTCGCGTGGCCGGCAACGGGCAGGGAGAAAATGAAGGTCGTCCGAAGCTGTGCCGGGTTCGGGTAGTTGTGTACCTCAAGGGGCGGAGCGAGGGTTAGTGTCAGCAGTGCGCTGTCGGCGGTCGCTGGCGACCCTGAGACCGCGGCGACGATGGTGACCCGGGCCGGGCCGAGTGAGTCAGGGTTGCCGGTCAGCCCACGGTCGCCGGGTGCGGTCACGGCAATCACGAACCCGGTCGGTGTTCCTGCCGGTACGTCGGGAAGATCCGGGTTGCCGTCGTGGTCGGTATCGCGCAAGGGTTCGCGTCCGTCCGCGCGCAGGAAGCGTACCTGCCAGTCCGAAGCCGCGTCCGAGGACGACAGGTTCACTGTCACCGGGACGGTGCCGACGGTCCTCACCGACATCGGCAGTAGCGCGGTGTCGCCATAGTCAAGGGTTCGCTGCCATTCGGACTCCAGCACGATGTCGGTAACTGTGCCGGCGACAACCGTGATTGCCTGGGCAACGTCGCGGATGTTCTCGTCAGCGAAGGACACTGCGCTGACGTGGCTGGTGTCAGCCGAGCCGATTCGAGCGGCCGTGTCGGGAAGGACCACCAGCGTGATCTCACGGGAACCGCCAAGCGGATCGAGAGGGCCGACATCGGGCCGGCCGTTGCTGTTCCGGTCGGGCAGCTGCTTGCCGTCCTCATCAAGCAGATCGTGAGTCCAGTTACCCTTGGCCGACGACAGTATCAGGTCGGAGTAGTCCGGTACGTTGCCGAGGTTGCTGACGGTGAACCGGTGCCGGATGGCTTGGCCGGGCGGGGTTTCGCCGCGTCGGTCAGGCTCGATGATGATACTGGCGATCTTGGCGACCGCGGTGCGGAGCAGGACTTCGTCCCACACCAATGGGTCGGAGCCGGAAGTGCTACGCACCCGGGTCGAATCAACGGCGGTCCCCAGTTCTTCGAGCGGGACCACGACTCGGCAGACGAATGCGCTGGACTCACCCGGAGCCAGTGCGCCGAGGTCAGGCAGGGAGTTGCCGTTGTGGTCGCGAAGCGGCGTCGTACCGGTCGAGTCGAGCAGGATCATCTGCCAGTCAGGCCGCGTGTTGTGGGTGGTGATGTCGATTGTATCCGGCGCGTTGCCGAGGTTGACGCAGGTGACATGGTAGTCGACCGCGGCCCCCGGGGAGGCGATCAGCGTTGAGTCGGGGAAGAGCAGGACGGAACGGTCGGTACCGATAACGGTAGTTGATACCTTGTCGTTGGGCGGGTGCATGTCACCGGTTAGAGCGGTCGAGCAGGATGCCACCTGCGAGCCGGGCACAACGATCCAGGGCGGGAAGTTGAGAAGCGCGGTGTCGCCGGGCGCGAGGGATTCGCTGTGCGCAGTCCATGCGTAGTCCGGACCGATTCGGAACACCGCCGGGATGCGTTCGGTGGAAGTCCCGGCGTTCCTGATGAGTGCGGAGGGTATGACAGTATCCCCGGCGCGCAGGGTGCCGGTCGGCATGAGGATGGCGACGGCGGCCGCGTCACGCCAGTGCACGCTCACCAAGCCGTCTAGGACGTCGTTGGCCGGGTTGCGGTCGCCTTCGAGCCTGCTAGTGCACCGGACCGCGTGTGTCCCGGCCGGCCGGGCGGTCCATGGGTTGAAGTGCACCGTGTCCGAGACGGCTGAGTCGATGGTCTTTGTGCGCATCGAGCTGTAGCTTGTGCCGATGCGCATTTCTACCGTGATATCGACCGGGCCCGGACCGAGATTGGCGACTCTCGCTTTGGGCGTGATGGTCCGACCGGAGTCGACCAGGCCGCTCGGGACGATGATCTCCGTTACTGCGACGTCGAGTTCGTGGTTGACGAAGACCGATCCCCGTACGGAATTGTTCTTCTCGACTTCGTCGGCGTGGAGTGCGGTCGAGCAGGTCACCGACAGCGTTCCCGCCGGCCCCGCGCGCCAGGCCGGGAAGGCGACGGTGTCACTCTCGCCCGGGCCGAGTGTCTTGCGACGGGTGCGAAGGTAGCCTCCCTCTATCCGCATCAGCACCGGGATTTCCCGCGGTCCGGTTGAGTAGTTGGCGATGCGGGCGACCGGGATGATGACATCGCCGGAGTCGGCAACGCCACGCGGGGCGAGGATCTCAAGAGCGGCGGCATCGTTGCCAACCCGGAGCACGACGGTCCGTAGCAGGTAGTCGTTGCTGTTGTCCTGGTCGCCGGCGAGTTCAGTCGAACAGAGAACCGCGACCGTGCCGGGTGGCCCGGCGGACCAGGTCGGGAAGTGTAGGGTGTCCTCGCCGCCGGGCCTGATGCGTCGGATGACCAACTCGTCGTAGTCCTCGCCGATGCGCAGGCGGACCGGGACCAGTTCCGGCGTCGTCCCGTAGTTGGCGGCAATCACGGCGGGCTCGACGAGCGCACCAGAATCTATCGTACCATACGGGGTGAGGATGGCGACGGTCGCGGCGTCAAAGCGGTTTACGACAAACACCGAATCGTGTCTGGCATCGTTGTCCGGCCTTTCGTCACCTGCCAGCATTGTCGAGCAGGTGACAACGTGCCGGCCCGGGATTGCAGCGGTCCAAGGTTCGAACATGACCGTGTCTTTGGCGCCGATGTCCAGGTACTTGTGACGGGTTGAGAAGTAGTCCGAGCCGACGCGCATCATCACCGGGACGACGATGGGCGTGAGACCGTAGTTGCAGATACGGGCAAAGGGAACAACGACCGCACCCGAGTCCACCCAACCGCGGGGCAGATACAGGTCGGTGACCGCTGCGTCCGGGCGGCTAAGCACCAGTACCGAGTCCTCGGCGGTATCGTTGCCCGGGTGTTCATCTCCTTCGAGCATCGTCGAACAGCGAACCGTCTGCCAGCCGCCGGGACCAGCCACCCAGGATCGGAACGAGACAAGAGTCGAGTCCTGCGGCGACACCGCGACATACTGGGTGTCGGCATAACCGGTGCCGATGGCAAGACGTACGGCGAAGGTTTCCGGTCCGGTGCCGTGGTTCGCGACTAGCGCCTCAGGGGTCACGACCGCCCCTGAGTCCACTGAACCGATCGGCGCGACTATCCGGCGGGCACTTACGTCTCGTCGCGTGGCGACGACGACCTGGCCCAGCAGGGTGTCATTCGCAGGGTCCATATCGCCCTCAAGGTTGGTCGAGCAGAATACGGCGAAGGTGCCGACTTCGTCCGCGAACCAGGGTCGGAAGATCGTGGTCGTGTCAACACCCGACCGTAGCGTGACTAGAACCGAGTCTTCGTAGCCGGTCGTGATGGTGAACCGAACCGTGAAAGTACGCTCGCCGCCGCTGTTGTTGCGCACCAGCGCGGCAGGGATGACGGTTGCGCCCGAGTCAACAATGCCGGTCGGCGCAAGCAGGGTGACCGCCTCTGCGTCAATCCAGGTTCGGACTTCGATGACGATAGAGAGGGTGTCATTGCCCGGGTCCTCGTCTCCTTCGAGCATGGTCGAACAGCGAACGAGATGGTGGCCGAGCAGGTGGGCGGACCAGACCGGAAAGGCGACGGTGTCTTCCCGACCGGGCGGGAAGTATCGGGTCCGCGTTTCCGAGTAGTGGTCGCCAATATCGAGTCGAACCGGTACTTCCTTCGGGCTGACAGAGTTGTTGATAACCCTGATTAGTGGGGTGATGGTCGCCCCCGAGTCCACAGTGCCGAACGGTGCGAGGA